>DATLVJ010000414.1:0-2607 GCA_035577585.1 Candidatus Limnocylindrales bacterium | reverse complement strand
CTTCTCAAATAACCGCAGCGTATCCGGTGCATATCCGCCGTAGTGATTGTTCGCAAATGCAAAAACACGAATCTTGCTTTTCATGAAATTCCGGCAAGCCTCCACCCATTCCTGCAAATCCTTGGTCCGGTCCACGACCGTCTTATCCCAGATCTTCGTCATCTCCTCGATCCCCTTGCGATCGCCCAGCCACCGCACGTAAGTGAAATCGGTGGTCACTGCATCGCCCTTGGCAAACCACTCGCGCGGGCGCGGCATCCACGGATGATCGATCAGTGCCAGCGCGGTGTTGTGCTTCCGCAAAAGATCGTACAGCGGCGCCCCGAGCCAGTATTTGTTGCGCACCTCCACGGCGAACCGCCTGTCCGTCGGCAGCTTTTCCAGAAACGTTTTCAACCGTCCCAAAAATTCAGCCGGCCCGTAAACGCTTTCTTATTAAAATAGGGAAACTGCAGCAGGATCACTCCAAGCTTCTCGCCCGGCGGTTCCGTCACGCGTAGAAACTCGTTCATCGTCGAATCGGCGTCCACCAGCACGCGCTCGTGGGTGATCTCTTGCGGAGTCTTCAGCGCGAACAGAAAATCTTCGGGAGTCTTTGCATACCAGCCCTTCACGGTGGAGGCTGCGGGGATGCGGTAATACGTCGCGTCCACTTCCAGCGTGTTGAACTGTGTGGCGTAATAGGAAAGATAATCGCGCGGCTGCGTGCCTTTCGGATAAAAACTCTTCTCCCATCCTTCCGCGGTGAACGAAGAAGTTCCCAGGCGAAGGAGAGGATTCACTTTGCCACTCATGCCCGCCATCATACTTCAGACTCGAAGCGGAGTGGGAATGGCTGGATTATTCAAATATACCCTGCCCGCGGTTCAGGGAAGCGGCGCGTCATAGGCCGCCGCGGCGATTTCCCCCAGCGCCTGCCCCGCGATTTTCTGGGCGCTCTCCGGATCCGCGGGCATCGAGACATGGTTCACATAGGCCGCAAACGCCAGCGTCTTCCCGGATTTCGTCATCACATAGCCTGCCAGACCTTTGCCATTCAGCATCAACCGCAAATTCAACCGGTCCTCCGCCGTAAATGTGCCGGTTTTTGCGAACACGTGGCCCGCCCCCGGATTGTCCTTTTGAATTTTCGCCAGCGTCCCGTCTTTCCCCAGAATCGGCAGCCCGCCGAAAAAAATTGGGAAGTCCGGCCGGGTTTTCCAGTACGCCAGATAATGGCACATGAAATCAGGGCTGAAGAGATCGGCCCAACTCCCGCCCTCGCCGTCGGCCTGGGATGCGCCGGAAAGATCCAACTTGGCCTCCGTCAAGAAATCATGCTCTAGCTTGAAGCCGGCCCCGAGCGGGTCTTTGCCGCTCTTGGCAACGAATAGCCCCAGGTAATACGGCCCCATGCCTGCATGCAGATTCTGGCTGACCTTCAACGTGATTTTGATCTCCTCGCTCAGCGGTGGAGAAGTGTGCTCCGCAATCTTATTTTCCCCAGTGTAGAATCGCTGGAAGGAAGACAGGTCTTTGGCGATCGCAGAGGATTTCTTCGGCTTGATCTCGATTCCTTTTGCCTTCAGCGCCTCCTGCAATACCGCAGTCGCAAATTGCGTGGGTGACGGAATCTGAAACGCAACCGTACGCGGCCCGCTACCCTGCGGGACGCTGCCCGAGAAGGTAATCTCCCACGAACCGTCCGTCCGCGCTGCTGGATCCGTGGCATCCACACTCAGCTTGGAGCCGGCCGGGCCGGTGGTCATTGCGTTCGCAAAATGAAAATACGAAGTCTGCGGCGAAATGACAAAGGCTACCGCATCGCCCGTTTTTTCGCCGGGCGTTATCGTCAGGTCCAGAACGTTGTCATTCACCATGATCGAAGACATCGTCACGCCCGTGCCGCCCTCCCGCTCGCCGTCCGGCATCAGGCTTGCGTCCACATAAACGCGTCCCTCGATTTTTCGGATACCTTTGGCGGCAACTTGCGCGGCAAAATCCTTAATGACCATCAGCGGATCGCCGGGCAGGGCGGGGCCGTTGTAGGAATGATCCTCGTCCACGAACCCCAGCGTGCCGTCCGGCCGGATCCGGTTCGAAAGATTCGGGTCGCCGCTGGCCACCAGTATCAGATTGCCCTTCAGCGTGCCTTTCTTGTCGATCGGACCGGTGCGATAAACGTTGGTTTGAAATCGGTAATCCGGGCCGAGCTTTGCAAGAACGGCTCCTTCCGTCAGCAGCTTAGTTGTCGAAGCCGGCACAAACAGCTTTTCGGGATTCAGCGCATACACCACCTTGCCGCTCTCAAGATCGTAAAATTCAATCCCGAAGTTCGAACGCGCAAACTCCGGCCGCCCCATCACTTTCTGGATCCGCGCCTCAAGCGAGTCAGGCTCTTGCGCCGGAGCGCAGACCGCGCAACCGGCAAGAATTAGAAATGTGACGGCGGTATGAATTCCAGCGATTCGCAAATTAGTCTCTCCCGAACTTAAAGCTTAAGGCTTATGGCTTACTGCTAGTGATTTCCGGCTAATCACTTCCGCCCGCTATCTTCTCAAACGGCACATTCAATATGCCGTACTCCTTCCAATCCTTGTAATCGAAATGCCACCACTCGTCCTCGTT
>DATLVJ010000413.1:0-4745 GCA_035577585.1 Candidatus Limnocylindrales bacterium | reverse complement strand
CCATGCTTCCGGGCATCTCCGGCCTCCAGCTTCTCTCTGAAACCCGCCAGGACCTTTTGCTCCAGCGCTTGCCCATCATCATGCTCTCCGCCCGCTGTGGAGAAGACGACCTGGTCGCCGCCTTCGAAGCAGGCGCCGACGATTACGTCACCAAGCCCTTCAGCCCTCGCGAACTCCTCGCCCGCGTCAAACTTCTCCTCTGGCGCGCCGAGCCCCAGGCCGAATTCAAGCAGCTTCTCCAGTTCGACCATCTCCGCATTGATCTCGACACCAATCTCATCTCCTGCGCCGAAAAAACCATCCCCACCAGCCTGCTCGAATTCCGCCTCCTCCATCAGCTCGCTTCCCACCCTCGCCGCGTCTTCACGCGAGAAGAACTCCTCGCCACCGTCTGGGGCGGCGAACACTTTGTCACCCCGCGTTGCGTGGATGTCTGCGTCCGCCGCCTGCGCGAAAAAATCGAAGCCGATCCCGAAAATCCTCGTATCCTGAAAACCGTCCGCGGCTCCGGCTACCTTTTCGAATCCCGCGGCGCTTGATTTTTCGGTCATTTCCGATTCCCTATCCAGTTAGCTCCCCTTTTCGTTAACCGAACCCTGCACGCGCGGCCGCACGCGTTTCCCAGTACTCCCCTCCGCTCACCCGGAATTCCTCAATTCCTTATGAAATCGCAAACGTTTTCTTGACATCTGCCGCCGACCAGTATTAAGTACGGGGCGTTTGAGGCCCGTTCGTGGTTGATTACCTGACCTACACACCAAATGTGGGTCACAGGGGGGTATTCGTAATGTTCGGGAAACAACGTGGGGCAGTGGTGTATCTAGTTGTGCTTCTCGTAGTAACTTTGGCCTGGACGGGATTTGCGTCCGCGCAGCAACAAGCAACAAGTGCGCCTGCTGCAAGTCCGCTCGTCCGCGTCCTCCAGGCAAAGGGCATTCTCACTCCTGAAGAAGTTGCGCAGATCAATCTGGCATCGTCTGCCGGCGACGCAGATCAACGTCTTGCGAAACTCCTTCTCTCCAAGGGCGTCATCTCGCAAAACGATTACAACCAGATGATGGGCGCTCCGGGTATCGTGAACGCTTCGGCCAGCACTTCGGCCTCGGCGACCGTGATTCCCACCGTCTATCGCGTCCCTCCCGCCGGGGCACCCGCTTCCGCCGCTGCTCCAGCGTCCGGTGCGGTTTCCGCCGACCTCGACGACCAGCAGCAAAACCCGACTGGGCAAACTCCAGTGCAGCAACTTCCTTCCGTTTCGCCCACCACTCTTTCCGCCGCCAATCCTATCCGCGTTTTTCCGGTTGGTGGCATTCCCAAGGGTGAACTGAAACCCGCCATCAAACTCGCCGGTATCGGCATCACGCCGTACGGCTTCTTGAAGGCGACCTTCGTTCACGACAGCTCCTCTCCCGGCGGCGACGATTTCCCGTTGCCCGGCTTCATCACCCCCGACACCGGTCCAAACTCCGCGCCCGAGTTTCATATCAAGGCGCGCTCCACCCGCTTCGGCACCAACTTCGAGTGGGCGGACTCCAGTCCAAATCTCACAGTCACTGGAAAGTTTGAAATGGACTTCGAAGGTAACTTCAACCGGTCCGACAACCGCAACATTTCCTCCATTCGTTCCTACAACCCTTCCATCCGCCTGGCATATGGCCGGATCGACTGGCGCCTGGACGAAAAGAACACACTCTCCTCGGTCATAGGACAGGACTGGACTCCGTTTGTTTCCTCAACCCTGCCCAACATGTTGGAAACCACCGGCCTCGGCATCGCGTTCGGCAATCCCTATGAGCGCGCTCCACAATTCCGGTTCGGCTACACGCACAACTTCGGCAGATTCCAGCTCAATCCGGAAATCGCCGTGGTTCTCCCCGCGGTCGGTGATTTGCCGTCGGCCGCCAATATTTCCAACCAATTGGGCTATGGCGAACGCCAGGGCCCGGACAGCAATACGCCCCAGGTCGAAGGCCGCGTCGTCGGGCAGTTCAAACTTGACACTGCTCCCGGCGTTGCCCCCGCGCAGCTCATCTTCAGCTTTGAAACAGGCCACCGCACCGCAGTCGTCGTGGGCGGCACGAACATTCCCCTGGCCAATGGCTCGGTCAATGGCACGCCTGTCGACCCCACCGTTTTCAGAACTGCCTTCCCTACCGGCGTGCGCGTTGGCAGCGACACCAACGGCTGGGATTTTGAATGGCAGTTGCCAACCCGCTTTGCGACTCTCATCGGCAAATACTACAGCGGCAGCGACCTGCGTTACTATTTCGCTGGCCAACTCTTCTCCAACTACAACGCAACGGGCGGCTTCACTCCTACGAACCTCAACGCGACGGGCACCGCCACCACATCATTCGCCAGCACAACTTCCATCGACGGCGCTTCCACCGTGCTCTTCGGCCTGAACGCTGCCGGAGCTCCTGTCGTCATTCCACAGCTTCCGGTCCGCGCCAAGGGCGGCTTCACGCAACTCGGCCTGCCCCTTTCGCGCTGGTTCGGACACGACCCCGAAGGTCGCCACGCCGGCTGGTCCCTCTACCTGATGTACGGCACAGACCAGGCCAACACCAACGACCTTCTGCATACTTCCAGGACCGCCAGCTCTCGCGCCCGCAGCGACATGAGCGTCGGCACCCTCAATTACAAACTCAACAAATGGGTCTCCTTCGCCTACGAACTTTCTCTCTACCGGACTCGCGCCAACACCGCCACTTTCAATCCTGCGACGGGCTTGCCCGGATACCCGCTCTTCGAGGGAGTTCCGCAACACGAATGGCGAGACCTGCGCAACGAAGGCGGCGTTATCTTCAGCTTCTAAATCAACCGCAGCGTCCACCTTCAGGCTTGCCCTGACAAAGGCAGCGTGGACGCTACTTCTTCTTGTGCGCAAGCCAATCGTTACCTTGTCATCCTGAGGGGCGCGCCGTTCGCGCCCCGAAGGATCTCAACGTCAGCACCTTGCACAACCTCGGTCCGAATTGATCCTGATTATTCGCTGTACGCCATTCTCTTTGAAAGGTGCCAGGCAAATGAAAAAATCAAAAAAGAATCGCCTCTCTCGCCGCGACTTCGTTAAAGTCGCAGGCACCAGCGCCGCCGCTCTCGCCGCCGGCGCTTCGCCCGCATTTCTCTTCCCGGAGCGCGCCGCCGCCCAGCAAAAAACTTTGAAGATTCTTCAGTGGAGCCATTTCGTCCCCGCTTACGACACCTGGTTCGACGGCACCTTCTGCAAGCAGTGGGGTCAAAAGCACAACACCAACGTCATCGTCGACCACATCAACCTCGTCGACCTTCCCGCCAAAGCCGCCTCCGAAGCTTCCGCGCAAAAAGGCCACGACCTTTTCATGCTCCTCTCACCGCCAGCTGCCTACGAAAAACAGACCATCGACATGGGCCCCGTCTATCAGGAAGTCGAAAAACGCCACGGTAAGAAAATCGATCTCGCCCACAAATCCACCTACAATCCCAAAACCAAGCGCTATTTCGCCTTTTCCGATTCCTACGCGCCCGATCCCGGCAACTGGCACAGGGACTGGTGGACCGAAGCCGGCTATCCCAACGGCCCCGACACTTGGGAAGACCTGCGCGCCGGCGCCAAGAAAATTCGCGACAAAAACGGCCATCCCTGCGGCCTCGGCCTCTCTCAGGAGCTCGACACCTCCATGGCCATGCGCGCCCTGCTCTGGTCCTTCGGAGGAGCAGAACAGGACGAAGCCGGCAACGTCGCCATCAACTCCCCAAACACCATCGAAGCCCTCAAATTTATGAAGGCCCTCTACCAGGAATCGGAAACTCCCGAAGTTTTCACCTGGACTCCGCCTTCCAACAATCAAGCTATGCTTGCAGGCCGCGTCTCCTACGTCGCCAACGCCATCTCCATCACGCGCCAGTCAGAGCGCGAGCATCTTCCAATCGACAGCAAGATCATGATCTCCCGCGCCCTGAAAGGCCCGGCACGGCGCATCGCCGCTGAACACGTCATGGATTGCTACATGATCTGGGAGTTCGCCGAAAACAAGGACGGCGCCCAGCAATTCCTGATCGACTACATAGACTCTTTCCACGAAGGTTTCATCGTCGGCCAGTTCTACAATTTCCCCTGCTTCCCCAGCACTGTTCCCGACCTGAAAAAAGAAATCGCCAACGATTCCCGCGCCACTCCCCCGGACAAATACAAAGTCCTTGGTGACGTCCTTGATTGGGCCACCAACATCGGCTATCCCGGCTACGGCACCGCCGCCATCGACGAAGCCTTCAAAGCCTGGATTATTCCCACCATGTTCGCCAAAGTGGCCCGCGGCGACGAAACCCCGGAAAACGCCGCGAAAGCCGCCGAACAGGAATACAATCGCATCTTCGCCCGCTGGAAATAGCATAGCTTCACCCTGTGCTCTTGGATTTTGCTATCGCCGCCGCACAAATGGACTTGAGGGTGCCCCATCCTTCGCGCCTTTTGCGAAGGGTGGGCTCTTACGATCGAAACGCGCATCCTTATTTTTCCTCTTCTTTGGTTTTGGCCGCCCTCCAAAACAGATGCGCATTCCCTCCGCTTCATGTAAGGTAATGCGCAAAATCAAATCGCTCGCATCCAATACCCTGAGGACGAAACCCGAATGGCCGTCGTCGAAACTCGCAACCTAACCAAAGTCTTCAAGGAAGGTCACCTCGGTGCCGTCAACAACGTCACTCTCGAAACGCGCGAAGGCGAATTTCTGGTCTTCCTCGGCCCCTCCGGCTCCGGCAAA
>DATLVJ010000412.1:0-4052 GCA_035577585.1 Candidatus Limnocylindrales bacterium | reverse complement strand
AGAACTGGATTTGAGGCCTACGGCGTCGGACGAGCGAGCAACTGATCGCGAAGTCCGTATCCATCAAGGACGCTGGTGGTAAATCCGGCGGTCGCGTATCGAAAGCAGTCGAACTTATCGCGGGAGATCTGTAAGCGTCTGCTTATGACCGTGTGTACTAGAAGTGAGTGATTGAGGATGATGGTCTTTGTGGGCACTGTTTGTGTCCACGAAGAGGAATTGTGGACACATCCGAACAACCACTTCAAGTGAGGGTACCCGGGAGAAAGCGCGTTTGGCGGACCAAAGCGGAGCGGCGAGCGATTGTGGAAGAGACGCTGATGCCGGGAGCCTCGGTCTCAAGAGTGTCACGGCGACACGACGTGAATGCCAACCAAGTGTTCCGCTGGCGAAAACTTTATAGCGCAGGGCAGCTGGGCTCGACGACCAACTTTCTGGCGGTGAAGATCGCCAAGGAGCATTCTCTGGAAGGAAGAAAAGAAGACGACCTCCTGCCTCGCACGGGAACGATGGAGATCCAGCTCTCGAAAGGGACGTTGCGAATCTTTGGAAGCGTGGATGTGCTGGCGCTACGAGCGGTGATCGAGTGTCTGGTGTGATCGGGTTGCCAGCAGGAACGCGCATCTGGATCGCGGCCGGGGTGACGGATTTGCGACGCGGATTTACGGGTCTGAGCGGGATGGTGCAGACCGCGCTGGAGGAAAATCCTTTTTCTGGTCAGGTGTTCGTTTTTCGTGGGCGTCGCGGTGATTTGATCAAGATGCTGTGGTGGGACGGCGATGGGCTGTGCCTATTTGCGAAAAGACTGGAGCGAGGAAGATTCATCTGGCCGCAAGCAACGAGTGGAACAGTCTCTCTGTCGCACGCACAGCTTTCGATGTTGCTGGAAGGGATCGATTGGCGCCGCCCAGTGCGCAGCTACGAACCCCAGATGGCGGTGTAAGAGAAATTATCAACAATTGATTTGCCACGAATTTTGTTTTTGAGATACTGCGCTCACGATGACCGAGCGCGCGGACCTTCCCGATCTCGAGTATCTGGATAGCGAAGCATTGAAAGCGCTGATTCGTGCGCAGCACGCGGAAATCCTTCGCCAGAACCAAGCACTGGTCTCCAAAGACGAGCAACTGCAGTCCCGCGATGCGGAGATCGAGCATCTGAAGCTGCTGATCTGCAAGTTGCGTCGCGAGCAGTACGGGCGCTCCTCGGAAAAATTAGACCGGCAGATCGCGCAACTGGAACTCCGATTGGGGGAGCTTGAAGCCAGTCGCGCCAGCGACAGCGAGAGGAGTGCGTCTGGAAGAAACTCAGCTGTGGGGCGTCCCGCCAGACGGCCGCTGCCGGCGAATCTTCCACGCGAAGTGCGCACCTATGCGCCGCCGGAGAGCGACTGCCGGAACTGTGGCCGGCAGATGAAACAGCTGGGAGAAGACGTTTCGGAGATGCTGGAGTATGTGCCAGAGCACTTCAAGGTGATCCGGCATGTTCGCAAGAAGCTGGTTTGCATACGTTGCGATCGCATCGTGCAGGCGATGGCCCCGAGTCGACCGATCGAGCGTGGAATAGCCGGCCCTGGGTTGTTAGCACACGTGCTGGTCTCGAAGTACTGCGATCATCTGCCGCTGTACCGTCAATCGGAGATTTATGGGCGTGCGGGAGTGCCGCTGGAGCGCTCCACACTGGCGGAATGGGTGGGTGGTTGCAGCCGGTTGCTGAGACCGCTGGTCGAAGTACTACGACGGCACGTGATGAGCGCGGGGAAGTTGCATGGGGATGACATCCCGGTTCCGGTGCTGGCCCCTGGACTAGGAAAGACCAAGACGGGGCGGTTGTGGACCTATGTGCGGGACGATCGGTCCGCAGGAGACCAGGCACCCGCTGCGGTGTGGTTCTGCTATACACCCGATCGCAAAGGGGAGCATCCGCGCGCGCATCTGAGCACGTTCGAAGGAACGTTACAGGCCGATGGATACGCGGGATTCGAACAGCTCTATGCCGCCGGAAAGATTCAAGAAGCTGCTTGTTGGGCGCATGTGCGCAGGAAGTTTTACGATCTACAAGAAGCGCATCAGTCGCCGGTGGCCAGCGAAGCGTTAAGACGAATCGCGGGACTGTATGCCGTGGAGAACGATATCCGCGGACGAGCGCCGGAACAACGCTGCGAGATCCGCAATGCGCGGAGTCGTCCGCAACTAGAATCACTGAAGCAGTGGCTCGAAGAGACCTTGGGCAAGCTATCGAGAAAATCAGATACGGCACTGGCGGTTCGTTACGCACTCGGACGATGGCAAGCTCTGATGCGTTACTGCGCCGACGGTCGGCTGGAAATAGACAACAACGCTGCGGAACGCGCATTGCGGGTGGTTGCGCTGGGTAGAAAGAACTTCCTCTTCGCCGGATCCGATGGTGGCGGAGAAAGCGCCGCAGCGATGTATAGCCTGATCGGAACCGCCAAGCTGAACGGCATCAATCCAGAAAGCTATCTACGTAACGTGCTGTCACGTATCGCCGAGCACCCGGTCAACCAAATCGACCAACTTCTCCCCTGGAACATCGCTGCTGAGCTCACCGGAGACTCTCGCAACGCCGCCTAGTCAACAACTGTTCGTCAAGATGGCCCTCGGCTGACGCTTACGAACAAATCAAGAAGTATATTACCAGCCAACCGGAGCCAAAAGGCAGTGACATGCGAGAGTTGCATCGGCTCACACTTCAAGTGTCACCAGAATGCAAATTATGGTTCTTCGATGGTAAAGACAGCAAAAACCATACTGTTTCCAACCCTACGATAGGATATGGATTTCACACAATAAAATATGCCAATGGAAAAATTAGAGAGTTTTTTCAAATTGGTCTGAGCGGAAATAAAACCGGAATCTCTGTCTATATTCTTGGTCTCAAAGATAAGAAGTACTTAGCTAAAACGTATGGAAAAAAAATAGGCAACGCGAGCGTGACCGGATATTGCATTCGGTTTAAAGCTCTAAAGGATATAAACATCGATACGCTTGAATTGGCAATACGATATGGGCTTGCAGCTCAAGAATGAAAAAGGCAACAACTCGGAAGTTGTGCCTGGTAAGTTCGTGCCGCCGGTTCAAACGGTCGATGCAACACCATCCAACGGGCCCATTGTTACGGCACCTACGTCTATATGGACCCAATTGAGTTCCCGCAACTGCGTAAGCCCGGGATATACCGCATACGCGCAGAATATTCTTCGCGTGGCATCTCCTCGGTTCCCGGCTGGAACGGTGGATGGCTGAAGCAGGAGGATGTTGACAAACTTCCCTTGAAGGCTTGGAACGGAACGATAAATTCAAATTTCGCAAGCATTCAGGTCATCGCTCCGACGAAGAAGACTACGGAGAAATAATTCACAACTGAGGGTCACTGCTCCACAGGTCCTGGTTAGTTACCGGAGTTGTGAAGTAAAACTTCGGATACTTGAGCTGAGGCCCGGGCCCCTAAAGACCTTTCAGGAACTCCTGGAGAGCGGTACGGTATTGAGTTGGTGCGATAAGGGAGGACTCTTCGTGGCAATACCCGTTGATTTGAAGAAAGTTTTTGGGAGGAAGCGCAGCGTCGTAGACTTCCTGGCCGAATTGAAAGGGAATGACGGGATCCTGGTTGCAGTGGACGATCAGAATTGGGGCGTGGATTTCCTTTAGCCAAGCCTGAGTATCGAACTGCCCGTGTGCAAGAAGACTGACGCCCGGGAGAAACCAGAAAACTTTACGGGCAACTCGAGAAGCGGAAGGAAAGGGCGCTTCAAGAACTACGCCTGCGACCTGGCGGCCGGCTGCCAAGTGGGTGGCGACGGCGGAGCCGAGGGATTGGCCGAAAGAAATGATCGCTTTTCGGTCGATGCGTTTTGTGTTCACCAGGTATTCGTACGCCGCTTCGGCATCGCGGTAGATGCCTGCTTCGTCAGGTTTTCCTTCACTGTGGCCATATCCACGGTATTCCAGGGCTAAGATGTTTGCTGGTGTGCTGCGAAGAAATTCGTAGCTAGGTGCTCGGTTGGCGATGTTGGAGGCGTTACCGTGAAA
>DATLVJ010000411.1:0-3661 GCA_035577585.1 Candidatus Limnocylindrales bacterium | reverse complement strand
AAGGCGACGCCAGTACTCCCGACTCCACCGGCGAAAGCGTCCCTCCATCCACCTTATAAATCGGCGGCTCGCTCGTCGCGTAGTGCGTGACGAACATCGCGTTTTCCGCTTGCCACGTTTCCACTCCGTACAGAAAATCTTCGCCCCACAATTCCTTCGGCGCCATGTCCACCAGGTGCTTGATGTGAATCGTCGAAACCACCGCCTTCGACGCGCGGTACGCGCTGCCGTCGCTGCATTCCACTCCCACGCACTTTTTGTCCTCAACGATCAGGCTCTTCACCCATTTGTTCACCAGGATCGTCCCACCATGCGCTTCGATGAACTTTCCCAGCGCCTCTGTCAGCGCTCCCGATCCGCCTTTTGGCAGTGGCCGCCCGCTGTGCTGTTGCCGCGGCGCTCCATACGCCAGCCTGCCGGTGACCGGCGCGTCCGGCGGTTCCGCCGCCAGATGCGACATGTACAACATAAATGTCCGGCAGTGGTCGTCCTCAAATGTGTCGTGAATCACGTCCCACGCCGACATCGCCAGGCGCCGCTGCCACAATTTTCCGTGCGGCACTTGCGCCAGTTGATCGTTCAGCGGCTTCCCGAAACCAATCGGCGTAAACGATCCCGCGGCAAGCAAAGGACGAATCGCGTCCAGGTCCGCCAGCATCTTTCGATAAGCCGCCGCATCCTTCTTCGAGAACTTCGCGAACTCCGCGCACGTGCGATCCACGTCGCGCCACTGCGTGATGTAACTTCCATCCGGAAACGGCACGTGAAACATCGGGTCCGGATCGATGTACTCCAGCCCATATTCGCCCAGTTTCAACTCGTCATTCTTGATCAGCGGATTATCTTGAATAAAAACATGCGCGGTCGAACAGCAATCGTCATGAAAACCTTTCAGTGTCAGTTCCGCCGTCTTTACCCCGCCGCCAATCTTGGGCCGGCCCTCCAGCACCAGGCACCGGTAACCCGCCTTCGCCAGGTACGCTGCGGTAATCAAGCTGTTGTGCCCAGCCCCCGCAACCACGATGTCGTAGCGATCCGCCGCCCCCGTCACCTGCTGAAGCGCCATGTGTTTCACAGCCAACGGCGCAATCGCCGCCCCCTTCACAAACCGTCGCCGCGTGAACTTCGTCATTCCCTCTCCCCGTAGCGGCCACCTTCAGGCTTGCCCTGACAAAGGAATGGGTGGCCCTGCCCATTCTCCTGATCTTCCCTCTTACGCCGGGTGCCGCACCCTCCGGTTTTGAGGTTGCGGGTTTTTCCCCGTCCTACCCCTTCCCCTTCACCACCGCCTCAATACTCCCCCCAAAATCCTTCAACATCACCGCCGCCGCATTTCGTCCCGGCCCGCCCGAAACCGATCCACCCGGATAGGTCGTCGCCCCCGTCTGGTACAACCCCTCAATCGGCATCCGATGCTGCGCCCAACCTGGCACAGGCCTCAATCCACCCGACTGCGCCGCATTCTGCGCCCCGCCATGGCAGGTTCCGTGCCAATTGTGAGCGTTCATCCGCTCCAGGTCGAGCGGACTTTCCACAATCCGCGCCAGAATCTTGTCGTCCGTCAAATTAGGCGCAAACTTTCTCAGATACTTCAAATTCGCATCCGAAACTTCATTCTTGATCTTGTCCCAATGCTCCGGCCCCTCTTTCAACTCATACGGCTGGTTGCCGATCACCTTAATCGTGTGCATCCCCGCCGGCGCCCGCGAAGGATCCGCCACCGTGCTGCACACGATCAACAGCGGCGGCTCCTCCACATTCACAGTGCGCATCGCAAAATCGTACCCAACGCGCAACCCGCGCTCCGGCGTCGCCATCGTTCCCGCCGCAACCGAAGAAATCGTGCCCCCGCTCACCGGAAATTTCGGCGGCTCCGTCGTCGCATAATGCGTCGCAAAAAGCGTAATCCCAGCTTTCCAGGTCTCCACGCCGGAAAGAAAATCCTCGCCAAACGCTTCCTTCGGCGCCATGTCCACTAAATGCTTGATATGGATCGTCGAAAGCACCGCCTTCTCGGCCTTGTACGAACTCTCGTCCGTGCACTGCACGCCCGTGCATTTTCCGTTCTCAACGATCAGCCGCGCGATCGTTTTATTCGTCACAATCGTCCCGCCGTGCGCTTCAATCAATCGCGCCAGCGCCTGCGTCAAAGTTCCAGAGCCGCCCTTCGGCGTCGTCCAACTCCACCTCTGCCGTCCCGCGCAAATTGCATATGCCAGCCGCCCGGTTGCCGCCGCTTCCGGCGGTTCCACTGTCTGATACGCCATCCACACCATGAACGCCCGGCAGTGCTCATCCTCAAAATTGTCGCGAATAATTTCCCACGCGGACATCGCCAGCCGCCGCTGCCAGATCTTTCCCTTTGGATGCTCCGCCAGCCGCTCGTTCAAAGGCTTTCCAAAACCCACTGGCGTGTACGAAGTCGCCGCGAAGATCGGCTTCACCTCTTCGTACTCTGTCATCATCTGCCGATAAGCAGCCGCATCTTTCTTCGAAAATTTGGCGAACTCCTCGCACGTGCGCTCCATGTCGCGCCACTGTGTGATGTAGCTTCCATCGGGGAAGGGAAGATGCACAACCGGATCGGGGAAGAGATACTCCAGCCCATACTGGCCGAGGCCCAGTTCGTCATCGCGTAGGATCGGGCTGTCCTGAATCAAAACATGCGCCGAAGAGCAAACGTCATGCTTGAATCCGCGCAGAGTAAGTTGCGTGGTCTTCACTCCGCCGCCCACAAGCGCGCGGCTTTCCAGGACCAGGCACCGGTACCCGGCCTTCGCCAGATATGCCGCCGCGATCAGGCTGTTGTGCCCCGCTCCCGCAACCACAATGTCGAATGCATCCGCCATCTGCCCGCATCTCTCCTACCGTCAGCCGAACTCTGTCTCAAACCGCTACCTTACTCTACTGCTCGGACAGGCTAAAGGAGTGGAATCGGAAGCTCGCAAAATCAATCGCTTGGTCTGGTTACTGTGCCACCATACATTTATCTCGTCAAGCGTTTCTTCGTTGTAACTCATTTAGAATTATGATACTGCTCGCTATGTTGTTCGTGTGGTTTGGCGGTTAGACCACTCTCATCTCAACCCCTGGAGGCTCCTCATGCACCCTGCGCCCCGACACCTTACTACTTCCGCTCTCGTCCTCTCGTGCCTCCTTCTCACCCTCTCTCGGTTGGCCGCTGCCTCTCCAGAGGATGGCGCCCTCGCCGCCGATCACTCGCTGACAGCGGCCATCAACAAAGCCGACCAATCCAGCGTTGAAAAACTGCTCGACCCCGAATTTTCCTGGACCGACCGTACAGGCAAGACCCGCTCAAAATCCGAAATTCTTCCGGCCCTGGCTTCTCTCGCGTCCGAATCCGACGCCGACGTAAAAATCATCGACGCCGGCCATGTGGTTCTCATCCATGGCAACCACCGCATCCCGTCGCAAAACGCCTCCGTCCGTTTCCTCCGCGTTTGGGTCAAGCGCTCAGAAGCCTGGCAACTCCTCGTCTACCAGGAAACCACCAAAGCCGATAAGAACCCCGAAAAGCGCAGTGGCTTCGGCGCCCCAAGCAACGGCATGGCAGTCGCCTGCGAAAATCCGTGCAAGACAGTCCCCTACAAACCGGACACCGCTGCCGAGCGGGAAGTAGTCTCCATGTGGCAAGCCGTCG
>DATLVJ010000410.1:0-9444 GCA_035577585.1 Candidatus Limnocylindrales bacterium | reverse complement strand
GAGCCAAATTACTACCGCCTGCGCCCATCCATCGCTATCCCCCAACCGAAGCGCGGTGGTGGCGATGCTGCGATCGATCTTGATGGCTTCTTCGGATTGCATCCTGCACTGGCCTCGCTCGCGCCGCTTTTCCAGAAAAATCAGCTGGCCATCGTGCAAGCGGCGGGTTCGCCCGATCCCACGCGCTCGCATTTTGATGCGCAGGACTACATGGAATCCGGCACGCCGGGTGTGAAGGCTACGCAGGACGGCTGGCTGGACCGGGCCATCGGCACGATTCCCGAGGAAAACGCTTCGCCGTTCCGAGCCGTCGCGATGGGCCCGAATCTGCCGCGCATGCTGCAGGGCAGCACCGGCGCGATCGCCATTCCCGACTTGCGGCAATTCAAGGTGCAGCCGCAATCCGCGGCGATGGCCAATGTCGCCGAAGGCGGATTCGAAGCGATGTACGCGCAGACGGTGGACCACGCGCTGCACGGCACCGGCACGGAAACGTTTGAAGCCATCGATATGCTGCGCAAAATCGACACTTCAAAATATCCGCCGGAAAATGGCGCGGAGTATCCGAAATCTCCCGTGGGCCAACGGCTGCAGCAGATTGCGCTGATGATTAAGGCGAACATCGGGCTGGAAGTGATGTTTCTCGATTGCGGCGGGTGGGACAATCACGTCAATGAGGGCAGCACACAGGGGCAGCTTGCGAATCTGTTGCGCGATTTAAGCCAGTCACTCACGGCGTTTTATCAGGACATCGGCGACCGCATGGGCGACGTGGTAGTCGTGACGATGAGCGAGTTTGGCCGCACGGCACGCGAAAACGGCAACCGCGGCACCGACCACGGCCACGCCAACTGCATGTTCATCATGGGCGGAGACGTGAAAGGCGGGCGCGTGTATGGCAAGTGGCCTGGGTTGAATGATCATCAGTTGAACGAAGGCCGCGATTTGGCTCTCACAACCGATTTTCGTTCCGTGGTCGGTGAAATCCTGACCAAACATCTGGGTGTGAAAAATCTTGGTCCGGTCTTCCCCGGCTTCGAGAACAACGCGAATCATTTCCCAGGCCTCATCCGAAGCTGACATTCGGAAATCACCATCTCTAGATCTGCGACACCACATATTTTCGATGTTCGACAAAAAAGGGGCGGCCATTGGCCACCCCTTTTGCTTTGACTAATAACTAAAAACTGGAAACTTACATCTTGCCGGCTACGCCGCAGTCCCGCGGATGCGCATGCTGTAGAACGAGCGGTAAACGAAGGTGAAGGAAACGACGAAGAACGCGGCCGACAAAATGTGCGTCAGCGTGCTCCCCTGCGTCGTCGTTAGTCGCACAGCAAGCTCCACCGCGAGCAAGCCGAAAAGGGTGGTGAACTTGATGACCGGGTTCAGCGCGACCGAAGAGGTGTCTTTGAAGGGATCGCCGACCGTGTCGCCGACTACCGTTGCGTCGTGCAGCGGCGTGCCCTTTTGCTTCATTTCCACTTCGACGATTTTTTTGGCGTTGTCCCAGGCGCCGCCGGCATTGGCCATGAAAATTGCCTGGTACAAGCCGAAGATAGCGATGGAGAAGAGGTAGCCGATGAAGAAAAATGGCTCCAGAAACGCGAAGGCAAGCGTGGCGAAAAACACCGCGATGAAGATGTTCAACATGCCTTTCTGCGCGTACTTGGTGCAGATTTCGACCACCTTTTTGCTGTCTTCGACGCTGGCCTTGGTTACGCCTTCGAGTTTGATGTTGGCCTTGATGAATTCCACGGCGCGATACGCGCCGGTGGTTACGGCTTGGGTTGAAGCGCCGGTAAACCAGTAGATCATCGCGCCGCCGGTGATCAGGCCCAGCACGAAGGGAGCGTGAAGCAGGGAAAGATGATTGACGTTGGTGGTCAACCCGTTGGTCAGCGCCATGATGATCGAGAATATCATCGTCGTCGCGCCTACCACAGCGGTGCCGATCAGCACCGGCTTGGCGGTGGCTTTAAAGGTGTTGCCCGCGCCATCATTGGCTTCGAGCATTTCCTTGGCGTACTCGAAGTTCACGTCGATGTTGTAGTCTTTTTTCAACTCGGCCTTGATGTTCGGCACTTGCTCAATCAGCGAAAGCTCATACACGGATTGCGCGTTGTCCGTCACCGGGCCGTAGGAATCGACGGCGATCGTCACCGGACCCATGCCGAGGAAGCCGAAAGCCACCAGGCCGAAGGCGAACACCGCAGGCGCCAGCATCAACGCTCCCAGTCCCATATTGCTGATGAGATAGCCCATGGACATCAGCAGCACCATGGCCAGCCCGATGTAATACGCCGAAAAATTGCCGGCTACGAACCCCGACAAAATTCCAAGCGATGCTCCGCCTTCTTCCGCGGAGCTGACGACCTCTTTCACATGCCGTGATTCCGTCGATGTGAATACTTTCACGAGTTCCGGAATAATCGCTCCCGCCAAGGTTCCACATGAAATAATCGTCGCCAACTTCCACCAAAGCGAAGTATCGCCGTTCAGCGATGGCACGATCAGGGAGGAAACCAGGTAAGTGAGCGCGATCGAAACGAACGACGTGATCCACACCAGCGAAGTCAGCGGCGCCTCATAATTCATCTTGTCCACATTGCCGTATTTCGCCTTGGCAATAATGCCGTTGATGAAGTACGCGCCCGCGCTAGCAATAAGCATCACGATGCGCATAACGAAAATCCACACCAGCAGTTGCACTTGGATTGTGTTCGCAAGCGAAGTGGCTCGCGCCAGCACGTCGGCCGAAGCTGTACCTATGGTCACGCCAGCCGGCAAAAAGTGCACCGGGCTAATGGCTAGAAGAATAAAGGTGATCAGGGCAACGCCGGTGACGCCGTAGGTCTCGAATCCGTCCGCGCTGGGACCGACTGAGTCGCCTGCGTTGTCGCCCGTGCAATCGGCAATCACGCCGGGGTTGCGCGCGTCGTCTTCCTTGATTTTGAACACGATCTTCATCAGGTCGGAGCCGATATCGGCGATCTTGGTGAAGATGCCGCCGGCGATGCGCAATGCCGCAGCGCCCAGCGATTCGCCAATGGCGAAACCAATGAAGCATGGCCCGGCGTAATCGCCAGGGATGAAGAGCAGAATGAACAGCATCAGCAGAAGTTCCACGCTGATCAGCATCATGCCGATGCTCATGCCGGCCTCAAGCGGCGTGTGGTAAATGGGATAGGGCTTGCCGCGCAGGCTGGCGAAAGCGGTGCGCGAGTTGGCGAACGTGTTCACGCGAATACCGAACCACGCCACGCCGTAGCTGCCAGCGATTCCGACCAGCGAGAACAGGATGATGATGGCAACGCGGATGGCTTCCATCTTTAAGAGCACGCCGAAGTACAGGACGATAACCGCCGCGATGAAAATCTCCAGTAGCAGTAGGAATTTGCCCTGGGTCACCAGGTAGGTCTTGCAGGTTTCGTAGATCAACTCGGAAATCTCGAGCATCGAGCGATGCACCGGCATGTTCTTCAGCCGGGTGAAGATGGACATTCCGAACACCAGTCCTAGCACGCAAATGCCGATGCCGTATAGCAGCAACAGGTGCCCGTTGATTCCCAGAAACGAAACTTGCGACAGGTCGGGAAGTTTCAGGTTCGCCTCGCCACCCGCTTCTTGCGCGGGCAGCAATCCGCCGCCGAGCAGCAGGGCGAACGCCGCTGCTGCAAACTTATTTGTGATTCCAAGACCCGTGGACTTGGCCGTGTCCAACGAAACGCTCATGAACTCTCCTCCAAACCTTCCATTTTCTCTTGGCGCTTTACCCCTGCCGCTGCCGGCCTGCGCCGTCTTTACCGCGAAACTTTGCACACCTGTCCAATCCGATAGGGAGCGTGGCACTCCCGGCTCCGAGAGCGAACCAGCGTCGGCGCGAGCGATTCCCCTGATTCCCAGGGAAAACCCGCGATTCAAACAGGACGGGAACTCTTCTACCCTGGCGCGACGACCCCTCAGACCCTGGGCGGGTCAGGACCACCCCAGCACCACCCGTTGTGCCGCGCAAATAGGGAAAAAGGAAACGATGTTTTATAACATTTCGCTAATAGGCGGTCAAATTCTTTGGTATGTTCCCACGGGGGTTCGTATGCTCGCGAAAGACCTGGATAAATCAGAAAGAGTTCGAATGACCAGCTTCCTGGGCTGGATTCTTGCGGGCTGCTTTTTCGCCGCGGGCTCGCTTGCGCAAGAAGCGCAGTCGCCACTCCCCGATCTCCCCCCGGATGTCCCAAAGAATGCCATTGTGCGGATGGTTCTTGCCGACCAGACACCAACTGGCCAGGATGCGGTTTGGAAAGCTCCCGATGGCACGATTCATGAGCTTTTCCAATTCAATGACCGCGGGCGCGGACCGAAAATCTATTCCACCTACCATCTGGATCGCAACGGGCTGATTCAGTTCGAAGAATCGCAGGGCGTGGACTACATGAAAAGCGCCGTCTCCGAAAACTTTTCCATCGTTTCGGGGAAAGCCTCCTGGAAGAATCAGGCTGAAAACGAAAATTTGGACGGCGCCGCCGGAAAGTTCTATATCGACATCAATGGTGGGCCCGAATCGGGGGCCATCCTGGTGCGAGCGCTGCTGGCACAAAAAAGTGGCGGCAAACTGGAGGTGCTACCCAGCGGAGAGGCTCGGCTGCGCAAACTGCAGTCGCTGCCGGTCGATGCCGCCGGTAAGAAGCGGACGGTGACGCTCTACGAAGTCACGGGGCTTGGATACTCTCCCATTTATACCTGGCTGGATGAGAATGAACAGTTCTTCGCAGCTATTACCGGCTGGTTTTCGATCCTTCAGCAGGGGTTTGAGTCCACGCTTTCCCAGCTTCGGGATTCGCAGCGCCTTGCCGAAAACGCCCAAAGCGCGGAACTTGCGTCTTCGTTAACCCACAAACCAGCCGGGGACGTCGTGATTCGCCATGTGAATGTGTTCGACGCCCAAGCAGCCACCCTTCTTGCTGATCAGAGCGTCGTTCTTCACGGTGACCGCATCGCCAGCATTGAACCCGATCGCGGTCAACCGGTTCGCCAAGGGGCAGAAGTGATCGATGGCAAGGGGAAAACTCTGTTGCCTGGCCTCTGGGACATGCACGCGCACGTCTCGCCCGAAAACGCGTACCTGGACATTGCGGCCGGCGTGACGACAGCCCGGGATTTAGGCAATTCGATCGACGACCTGACAAAGCTGCGGCAACAAATCGGCGCGGGAGCCCAGATCGGTCCGCGGATAGTTCCCGCCGGATTCATCGATGGGCCCGGCCCGTTCGAGGGGCCTATCAAGGTTCTGGCCGCCTCGCCCGAAGAAGCCCGCCAACGTGTCGACCGCTACGCTGACATGGGCTACGTGCAGATCAAGATTTACAGCTCCGTAAAACCGGAACTCGTTCCGGTGATTGCCGCCGAGGCCCACAAGCGCGGTCTGCGGGTCAGCGGGCACGTGCCGGCCGGAATGATTGCGGAACAATTTGTGCGCGAAGGCGCGGACGAAATCCAGCATATGAACTTTATCTTTCTGAATTTCATGCCGGATGTGAAAGAGACCCGCACTCCCGCCCGCTTCATTGAGCCGGGTAAACGTGGCGGGGACCTGGATTTGAATTCACCGCAGGTGAATGATTTCCTGGCATTCCTCAAACAACAGCATACCGTCATCGACCCAACCATGGCGGTGTGGGAAAACACCTATCTCGACCGGCCCGGCCAGATTGCCCGCGCCGATGCGGCGATATTTAATCGCCTGCCGGTGCAGGTCCAACGCGCTTCGCGGACAGGAGGAGGGGCGTTGCCTGCCCCCGATGCGGCGACGGATAAAGCCTATCGAGCGGCCTATGCGAATATGTTGCGGATGCTGAAAAAGCTGTACGACAACAAGATTCAAATTGTGGCCGGGACCGATGCGGGTTCGGGTTACGCCTTCGATCGGGAACTGGAAACCTATTGTGAAGCGGGAATTCCTGCGCCGCAGGTTCTGCGCATTGCGACGTTGGAGGCTGCCGAGGTGATGCACAAAGACCAGGATTTCGGCAGCGTTGCCGCAGGCAAGTTCGCGGACTTAATACTTATCAACGGGGATCCCACGAAAAATATCAGCGAGATCCGCAGGGTGGAACTCGTGTTCAAGGGTGGCGCCTATTACCGCCCGGCCGAACTCTACAGGGCTTACGGCATCCGTCCCGAGTAATCGGGACCTCCATGGGCCGCAATGTCGGGGATTCGGCTGGCGCACCTTAGCGATGCTGCTCTCACAGACTTTAAGAACGGGGCCAGCGCGCGGTTACGCACCAAGGCGGTACCAGTGGTAACATGTGGGGCTTACTCAGCCCTTGCAATTTGACTCTGACCAGACGAACAACGAGCTAATGAGACGCGAATCGACCGGGACCTCCACCGCAACCTATCCTGCTGCCCCCGTACGCTTTGATTGGACTAAGCCTGAGGTCCAGGCCATCTATCGCACGCCGCTGCCGGACCTGCTGTATCGCGCGCAGACCGTTCATCGGCAGTTTCACCCGCCAGACCGCGTGCAGACCTGCCAGTTGATCTCGATCAAAACCGGGGGCTGCCCGGAGGATTGCGCTTACTGCCCGCAAAGTGCTCACTATGACGCCGAGGTAGAGCGCCAGGGCCTCCTCGATCCGGAGCACGTGATTTCGGTCGCGCGCGATGCCGCAGGGCGGGGCGTCACGCGGTTCTGCATGGGAGCGGCGTGGCGCGAAGCTCCGAGCGGCCGCGATTTCGACAAGGTCCTGGAAATGGTGCGCGGGGTTTCTTCGCTGGGTATGGAAGTCTGCTGCACCCTGGGAATGCTGACGGAGAGTCAGGCCGTCCGCTTGAAAGACGCGGGCCTTACCGCCTACAACCATAATCTGGATACTTCGCCGGAGTTTTACGGCTCGATTATCACCACGCGGGTTTACGACGAGCGGCTGCGCACGCTTTCGGCTGTACGCAAAGCTGGCATCACCGTTTGCTGCGGGGGGATTCTGGGCATGGGTGAGAAAGACACGGACCGCGTCGGCCTGCTGCACCAATTGGCGACGCTGGAACCGCATCCCGAAAGCGTTCCCATCAATATGCTGGTGCGTGTGGAAGGGACGCCGCTTGCGCACGTGCCTGCGCTCGACCCGCTTGAGATGGTTCGCGCCATCGCTACCGCGCGGATCCTGATGCCGACCTCCCGGGTGCGTCTGGCCGCCGGCCGCAAGCAACTTTCTCACGAGGCGGTCACGCTGTGCTTCCTGGCGGGCGCCAATTCGATTTTCGTTGGTGAAAAACTCCTGACTACGCCCAATCCCGGAGCCGATGAAGATGAGCTGCTGCTTCAGAGCTTGGGCATGAAGCCACTTGAGCCGCATGCCGTCTGACGCCCTATCCGCGTGGAAAGCACGTTTGCAGCAGGGGTTGAGCGCTCTGGAAGCCCGCAGCCAGCGCCGCAGTCTGACCGAGATTCACGGCGTCAATTTTTGCAGCAACGACTATCTGGGCCTGGCGGAGAGTCCGGCCTTGCGCACAGCAGTTGCTGAAGCCGTACGCGACGCCGAAAAAGTTGGTGGAACTGGATCGCGTTTGCTGTCGGGCCAAACCGAGGAGTGGCGGGATCTGGAGGATGAATTCGCGAAATTTGTGGGCACGGAGTCGGCGCTGTTTTTCACCACCGGCTATGCGGCGAATCTCGGACTGTTATCCTCGCTTGTAGGAAAAGACGACGTCGTTTTTTCCGATGAACGCAACCACGCAAGCCTGATTGACGGCATGCGCTTGTCCGGCGCGCGCAAAGTCATCTATCCTCATCTGGACCTGAATGCCCTGGAAGACGCGCTGCGCCAGGAGGCCGGCGCTCCGTGGCGCAAGGTGATCGTCACGGAGAGCGTTTTCAGCATGGATGGAGACATCGCACCGTTGGTCGAACTTGCCAATCTTGCCGAAAAATATAACGCGGCCCTGATTCTGGACGAAGCTCATGCCACTGGGGTTCATGGCCCCGCCGGCCACGGGCTGGCCGCGGCCGCGGGCATCGCCTCCAAAGTTCTGGCGGTCATTCACACTTGCGGGAAGGCGCTGGCCTCCGCTGGAGCGTTTGTCTGCGGGCCAGCGGTCTTGAAAGAGCATTTGGTGAATCACGCACGCACGTTCATTTTTTCCACCGCCCTGCCGCCCTACTTCGCAGGGCAGATCCGCGCGGCCATTCGCCTCGCCGAAAGCATGGACGAGGGGCGATCCTCGCTGCTCCTGCGCGCTGCGAATCTTCGAGGTGCGCTGCAATCCGAGGGTTTTGACACGGCCGGCACCGCCAGCCAGATTGTTCCCGTTGTCCTCGGCCACAACGATGCGACGCTTGATGCGGCGGAGCATCTCCAGCGCGATGGTTTCGCCGTGCGCGGCATTCGGCCGCCCACGGTTCCCGAGGGCGGCTCGCGCTTGCGGCTTTCGCTGACTACGCGGATTTCACAGGAAGAGCTTTCCCGGCTGGTGCATTCGCTCGCCGCCTGGCGCTCTCGCCAATCTCCACTTGCGCATGCGAGGCACGCATGAGGCGCCAATTTTTCATCACCGGCACGGACACGGGCGTGGGCAAGACGACACTTGCATCGCTGCTCTGCGCCGCTTTGGACGCGATCTACTGGAAGCCGATTCAGACCGGTACCCTGGAAGGCTCCGATCGAGTCACCGTAATGCGCCTCGCGGGCATTGGCACCGACCGCACGCTGGATGAAGTTTACAAATTTGTCCCGCCGGTATCGCCGGATCTTGCGGCGCGGTGGGCCGGAGTCGAAATCGATTTGAACCGCGTGAATCTTCCGTCGAGCCTGATGAATGACTGGCTGGTGGTGGAAGGCGCGGGGGGTGTGCTGGTTCCGATCAATCCGAAACAGTTCATGCTGGATATGATGGTGAAGTTCAAGCTTCCGGTGATTCTCGCCGCGCGCAGCGGGCTGGGTACCATCAATCACACGCTGCTGACGCTGGCCGCGCTGCATGCCGCCGAATTGCCCGTTCATGGAGTGGTGCTGATTGGCGACCAGAACCGGGAAAACCGGGAAACGATTGAAAAGTTCGGGCACGTCCGCGTGATCGGTGAAATTCCCAAATTGCCGAATCTTCACCGCACCGCGCTGATGCAGGTTTTTCTAAATCACTTCGACCGCTCAGCTTTCGCGCAATGAGCTCGCCGCTGCAAATCTGGCACCCGTTCTCCAACTCCGTCTTGGATCCTCCTCCGCTGCATGTGACGAAAGCCGAAGGAGCCGTGCTGCACACCGCCGACGGCCGTCAGATTATTGACGCGATTTCTTCGTGGTGGGTGAATCTTCACGGCCACGCGAATCCCAGGATTGCCGCCGCGATCGCGGAGCAGGGGGGCAAGCTCGAGCAAGTGATTCTTGCGGGTTTTACGCACGATGCCGCTGAGGAACTTGTCACCCGGCTCCGCAAATGGGT
>DATLVJ010000409.1:0-18359 GCA_035577585.1 Candidatus Limnocylindrales bacterium | reverse complement strand
CCGAAGGTGGGTGCGACGGTGACTACCGGGAAGACGTTTGGGTCGGTGGAATCGGTGAAGGCGGTCAGCGAGATTTATGCGCCGGCGAGCGGCGAGGTGACGGAAGCGAATGGCGCGCTGGTGAAGCAGCCCGAGGCGATCAATACCGATCCGCACGGGACCGGCTGGTTGATCAAGGTGAAGCTGGCGAACCCGGCGGAAGTGGGCGCGCTGATGGACGCGGCGGCGTATGAGGCGTACATCGCGGAGAAGCAGAAGGAAGCGTCGGCCTGATGCGCTACCTCCCGAAGAGCCCCGCGGAGCGCCAGGAGATGCTGGCGGCCATCGGGGTAAAGAATGTTGAAGAGTTGTTTTCCTCGATTCCCGAAAAATACCGTTTGAAGAAGCCGTTGAACCTGCCCGGACCTTTTTCCGAGCAGGAAGTGATTCGCTATTTCCAGGAGCGGGCGAAGGAGAACTCGGTAGGGTACACGAGCTTTCTGGGCGCGGGTGTGTACAACCACCTGCGGTCAGTGGTGACGGACACGATTATTCAGCGCGGGGAGTTTTTGACTTCGTACACGCCGTATCAGGCTGAGATTACCCAGGGAACGCTGCAGGCGATTTTTGAGTTTCAGACGCTGATGTGCCAGTTGACGGGGCAGGAAGTGGCGAACGCGTCGATGTACGACGGCTCGACGGCGGCTACGGAAGCGGTACTGATGGCGGAGCGGCTGACGGGGCGGACGCGCGTGCTGGTGGGGCGGTCGGTGCATCCGGAGTACCGCGAAGTGCTGCGGACGTATGCGAAGAATTCCGGGCTGCAAGTGGAAGAGATTTCGTACACGATGGCGGGGACGCTGGACGCGAAGGCGTTGAAGGCGGCGATTCGCGACGACGTTTGCGCGGTGGTGGTGCAATCGCCAAACTTTTTCGGGACGATTGAGTCGCTTGGGCCGCTGGCGGAGATTACGCAGGCGGCTGGCGCGATGCTGGTGGTGACGGTGACGGAAGCCGTGTCATTAGGAGCGGTGAAGCCTCCAGCGGAAGCGGACATTGTGGCGATGGAGGCGCAGAGTTTTGGGCTGGCGCCGAGCTATGGCGGGCCATATGCGGGCGTGATTGCTTCGCGGGAAAAGTATGTGCGGCAGATGCCGGGGCGGCTTTCCGGGCAGACGGTGGATAGCGAGGGGCAGCGGGGGTTTGTGCTGACGCTGGCTACGCGGGAGCAGCATATCCGGAGAGAGAAGGCTACTTCGAATATTTGCACGAACCAGGCGCTATGCGCGCTGGCGGCGACCGTCCATCTGACGCTGCTGGGTAAAGAGGGATTGCGGGAGCAGGCGGAGCAGAATTTGGCTAAGGCGCATTTTGCGTTGACGGAACTGGAGAAGATTCCGGGAGTTACGCGGACTTTTTCGGGGCCGTTTTTTAATGAGTTTACGGTGGCGCTGCCGAAGTCGGTGAAGTTGGTGAATGCGGAGTTGTTGAAGGAGAAGATTGTGGGGCCGTTTGTTTTGGGGACGGCTTATCCGGAGTTGTCGAAGAATGCGGTGGTTTGCGTTACGGAGACGACTTCGCGGGCGGAGATTGAGAGATTGGTGGCTGGGGTTAGGAAGGCTTTGACGACATAGAAAAAGAGTCGGACTAACGCAGAGTTCGCTGAGGAACGCAGAGACCGCTGAGAAGAGGAAGATGAGCGAAAAGATTAAGAAGGCTGGGCGGCAGACGAATCAGAATGAAGGGTTGATATTTGAGAAGTCGTCGCCGGGGAAGCGGGCGTTTGAGTTGCCTCCGCTGGATGTGCCGGCCGTGGATCCCGCGAAGGTGCTGGGCGAGGCGCACCGGCGCGGTGGTGTCGAGGGATTTCCGGAGGTTAGCGAAATCGAGGTGATCCGGCACTTCACGCGGCTTTCGACTTGGAACTATGCGATTGATTTGGGGATGTATCCGCTGGGTTCGTGCACGATGAAATACAACCCGCGGGTGAATGAGTTTGTGGCCCGGCTGGATGGAATTGCGACGGAGCATCCGTATCAGCCGCAAGAGCTTTCACAGGGTTGCTTGAAGGTGCTGCAACTGTTGGAAAAGTGTTTGCTGGAAATAACCGGAATGGATGCGATCACGCTGCAGCCGGCGGCGGGGGCGCAGGGCGAGTTGACGGGATTGCTGCTGATTCGCGCCCATCACGAGAAGAATGGAAATCCGCGGAAGAAGGTGTTGATTCCGGACTCCGCGCACGGAACGAATCCGGCGACGGCGGTGATTGCCGGATATGAAGTGGAAAATATCAAATCGAACGCCGAAGGGCAGGTCGACCTGGCGAAATTGCGCGAGCAGGTGACGGAAGACGTGGCCGCGCTGATGCTGACGAATCCAAGCACGCTGGGAATTTTTGAGCAGCAGGTGCCGCAGATTGCGGAGATTCTGCACGCGAAGGGCGCGCTGCTTTATATGGACGGCGCGAACATGAACGCGCTGACGGGCGTGACGCGGCCGGGAGACCTGGGCGTGGACGTGATGCACTTGAATTTGCACAAGACGTTTTCGACGCCGCACGGTGGCGGCGGGCCGGGCGCGGGTCCGGTGGCGATGAAGAAACTGCTGGAGCCGTATTTGCCGACGCCGGTGCTGGTGGAAAAAGAAGGCGGGAAACTGGGACTGGATTTCAACCGGAAGCAGAGCGTTGGACGGGTAAAGGCGTTCGTGGGAAATTTTGGCGTGCTGGTGCGGGCGCTGGCGTACATCCTGGCGTACGGACCCGGGGTGCGGCAGGCGACGGAAGACGCGGTGGTGAATGCGAATTATATTCGCAAGGGCTTGGAAGGCGTGTTTGATCTGCCGTACACGAAGCCGTCGATGCATGAGGTGGTGTTCAGCGACGCGATTCAGAAGAAGAACGGCGTGAACACGATGGATATTGCGAAGCGGCTGATTGATTATGGATTTCACCCGTACACGACGGCGTTTCCGCTGATCGTGCCGGGGGCGCTGATGATCGAGCCTACGGAATCGGAGTCGAAGGAAGAGTTGGATTTGTTTGTGGAGGCGATGAAGTCGATCGCGAAAGAAGCGGCGGAGAAGCCGGAGCTGGTGAAAACGGCGCCGCATACGACGCGGGTGAGGAGACTGGATGAGGTGGGGGCTGCTAGGAAGCCTGTGCTGCGATGGAAGGCGGGAGTGAAGAGGAGCGAGGCGGCGGATTAGAGAGAGATGAAAGATTGAGAATTAACGCAGAGAACGCTGAGAGCGCAGAGTTCGCTGAGAAGAGAAACCCCAGAACACAGGCTGAAGCCCGGGCCACCAGAAGAATTTCACACCCGACAAATTAGGCTAGAAGTACCGTTGAGTGCACGGGAGTGCTTGGATCACGCGATTCCCTGCCCTGGGACTGGTAGACTTTGGCTAGTGGGGACAGAAACGGGTTGGCGAGTTTATGAGCACTGCGATCGACGCGTGGTTGCCTAAATCGGTTTTACTGCTGCGCGAATACAATTTTGAAAAATTTACAGCGGATTTACTTGCCGGGGTGACGGTGGGGCTGGTGGCACTGCCACTGGCGATGGCGTTTGCGATTGCTTCGGGAGTTTCGCCGCAAGCGGGAATTTACTGCGCGATCGTAACGGGGTTCCTGATTTCCGCTTTGGGCGGATCCAAAACACAAATTGGCGGGCCAACCGGCGCGTTCGTGGTTGTGGTGCTGGGGATAATTTCGAAGTACGGGCTGGACGGTCTGTTTACGTGCACGATGCTGGCCGGGTTGATCCTGGTGATTATGGGCGCGACCGGGTTGGGCGGCATGGTGAAGTATTTTCCGCGGCCGGTTGTGGTGGGATTCACGAACGGAATCGCGATCCTGATCGCGAGCACGCAGATCCGGGATTTGTTCGGGTTGAGGATGGAGCATGTGCCGGGGGACTTTTTCCACCGCATGGGTGCGATTGCGGAGAATTTCCATACGCTAAACTGGGTGGCGACGACGGTGGGATTTGCTTCGCTGGCGGTAATGATTATCTGCGCGAAGTTTTTCAAGCGGATTCCGGGCGCGATTCTGGTGTGCTTTGGGGCGACGGCGGCGGTGGCAATTTTTCATCTGCCGATTGAGACGATTGGGACGCGGTTTGGGGGAATTCCGAGCGGCCTGCCGCACCTGGCGGTGCCGCATTTGCAGCCTGCGTTGCTGCTGCATTTGCTGTCGCCGGCGATTACGGTGGCGATGCTGGGGGCGATTGAGTCCTTGTTTTCGGCAGTGGTTTCCGACCGGATGAGCGGCGACAAGCACAATCCGAACGTGGAGCTGATCGCGCAAGGAGTTGCGAATATCGCTTCGCCGTTGTTCGGCGGATTGCCGGCAACGGGGGCGATTGCGCGAACGGCGACGAATGTGCGGGCGGGCGCGAGGACACCGGTGGCGGGGATTGTTCATGCGCTGACGTTGCTGGCCGTGATTTTGTTTGCGGCGCCGCTGGTGAAAAACGTTCCGCTGGCAGCGCTGGCGGGAATTCTGTTCATGGTCGCCTACAACATGGGCGACTGGCGGGAAATTCCGGAAATCTTAAAATTGAGCAAGCCGGATATCAGCGTGTGGGTGCTGACGTTGACGCTGACGGTGGTGGCGGACCTGACGCTGGCGGTGGAAGTGGGGATGATTCTTGCGGCGTTCAGCTTTATCCGGAAGATATCGATGACGACGACGGTTTCGAAGGTTACGGACGACTACATTGAGGATGGGCGGGCGCACATTTTGCAGGACAAGGACATTCCGGAGTACGCGGCGGTGTACCGGATTCATGGGCCGTTTTTGTTTGGCGTGACGGACAAGATTGCCGAGGTTACCGAGAATATTGCGGGGCTGCCACCGATTGTGATCCTTCGGCTGCGGAACATGACGGCTATTGACGCGACGGGAATCGCGGCGCTGGAGGAGTTGGCGGAGATTTTGCGGGCGAGCGGGCGGGCGATGCTGGTTTGCGGAGCCCGGCCCCAGCCTGAAGCGCTGATGCGTGAGGCTGGGTTTGAACGACACGTCGGTGCGGAAAATATCTGCGCGAATATTGAGGAAGCGTTGAAGCGGGCGGAGGAGATCTACAAGAGCGGCGTGGCGGTGGGGTAGGAGCGGCGCGCCCCGTAGAGCCATTTGAAGCGCGGGAAACGCGCCTTCCTTCCTGCGTCAGGGCAAGCGGAAGGCGGACCCTCTGCAGGAAGTTCACAGGCTGAAGCCTGTGCTACTGGGCGGGCCACCTGAAGGTGGCCGCTACATTCAAAGCAGGGCGCTGGCGGTTTTCATTCGGCGGAAATCTGTTGTTCTCCATTCCGTAACACTTGCTGATTAGGCTCCCTGTGGGATTCATTCCAGTCCCCTGAATCGCGCATGCAGGGATTGCAATCCAAGGAGAAATTTATGAAGAAGCAGTTAGCAGCGGCTGCCCTTTCGCTCGGGCTGCTTGGACCGGCATTGACCGCTCCGGCAAACGCCAACGAGGGATGGAGCGGAAAAAAGAAGATCAAGCACGTGCTGCTCGTCAGCGTGGACGGCATGCACGCGCTCGACGTGGCAAACTACGTGAAGAATCATCCGGGTTCGGCGCTGGCGGAGCTGGCCGGGCATGGGATTACGTATTCGAACGCGAGGACGCCGGCGAATTCGGATTCGTTTCCTGGATTGCTGGCACTGGTGACGGGAGGGTCGCCGTTGAGCCACGGATTGTTTTACGACGTGAGTTATAACCGGGGAATATTCGATCCGACGAACACGTCTTGCCAGGGACAGCCGGGAAACATGCAAGTATTCGACGAGACCATTGATGTGTATGACTCGAACAATGTGTCGGAAAATGTGATCGATCCAGTCAAGCTACCGCGGTTCATCAATGCCCAGGGCAAGTGCGCGCCGTTTTTCCCGCACAACGCCATGCAGAGCAACACGATCTTCGAAGTGGTGAAGGCCGAGGGCGGGCGCACGGCATGGGCCGATAAGCACCCAGCGTATGACCTGGTGAACGGACCATCCGGGAAAGGTGTGGATGATCTCTTCACACCGGAAATCACGAACGCGCCCGGGTTTGATGCCACGGTGAGCGTGGTGTGCACGGCGAACAATGACGAATTGAAGGTGCAGGCAATTCTGAACGAAATCAAAGGGCTGACGCATGACGGTTCGAAGAAGGTCGGCATCCCCGAGGTGTTCGGAATGAACTTCCAGGCAGTAAGCGTCGGCCAGAAGGTGGCGAAAGATAACAAGGATGGGAGCTGCACGGTGGACACGGATCCAACCATCAACGGGCAACCGGGCGGCTATCTCGACGGCAGTGGAGCGCCAAGCGCAGTATTGAACTTCGGGCTGAACTATGTGGACGGGGCGCTGGGGCGGATGATCAAGGGGCTGAAGGCGGCAGGGATTTATGATTCGACCTTGTTCATCGTCAGCGCGAAGCACGGCCAATCGCCGATCAACCCGGTAAAGACGAACAAGCCGGGGCACTTCGCGGACCTGGTTTTCGGCCTGGACAACACGAATCCAATCGGCATTCTGATCAACGACGCAGGCAACAATTGCGCTTCCGGACCGTGTGGATTCGTGATGGACGACGACATCGCGCTGGTGTGGCTGCCGGACCAAAGCCAGACCAAAGCCGTGGCGGACTATTTCAACGCGCATGCAAACGAACTGTTTATCGAGGAGGTGCTATCCGGCGAGGAACTGAAACTGAGATTTCGGGACCCGCTGATGGATACGCGGACACCGGACATCATCGTGCAGCCGGTTTACGGGACAATCTATACCACTTCGTCGAAGAAGAACGCGGAGCACGGCGGATTCAGCATCGGCGATACGCACGTCGGGCTGATCGTGTCGAACCCGGGGCTTGAGGCGCGGGTGGTGAAGACGCCGGTGGCGACGTCGCAAGTGGCGGCGACGCTGCTGCAGGCGCTGGGGATCGACCCGAGCGCGTTGGATGCGGTGCGGAAGGAAGGGACGGAAGTGCTGCCGTTCGCGGGTGATGGTGAGCAGTAATTTATTAGCTCGAAAGAGAAAAGGGCGCCGCGAAATCTTGCGGCGCCCTTTTTTTGTTGTAACTTTGGTTCATTTGAGATCGAAGAGCACAGCCAGGAATGGCTGTGCCACAACGACGGAGCGGCCTGCCCCGTAAAACCATTCGGGCGCGAAAAACGCGACTGAGAAGGCAGGCCCTACGGGAAGGAAAAGAGTCGGGGAGCGGGGCCACCTGAAGGTGGCCGCTACTCGGGAAAGAAAAAACCGCACCCGGCTGATTGGGTGCGGTTTTCGGATGGAGTGCTGGACCGAAAATTTTAGCGGGCTAGGCGCGGCGTAGGCTCGGGTGGGAGCTGGACGCCGGGAGCTTCGACCGGGCGGCCACCGCGGGCTTGCGTGGCCTTGGTTGCGACAACGGGATCGGGACGGCGGACGGGAATGGCGACGTTTTCGCCTTCACGAACGAAATGGAGGTGATCGTCGGAGGGTTCCCAGTCGATGCAGATCATGTCGCCGAGGCGAACCTGGTCGGTGGCAAGAAGATTGGCCATCGGATAGACGACGTGGCGTTCGATGGCACGCTTGAGGTGGCGAGCGCCGTAGCGCTGGTCAGTGCCTTCCTGCAAAAGAAAATCGCGGCCATTGGTGGTGACGCGGAAAAGGAACTGGCCCTTGGCGGTTTCGAGAACCCGCTGCTGGACCATGGCGAGTTCGATGTCGAGAACCTGTTCGAGCTGCTTGCGATGGAGCGGATGGAAAACGACGATCTTGTCGAGGCGGTTCATGAATTCGGGGGAGAATTTGCGGCGAGCCGCTTCGACGGCGGTGCGCTCGACTTTTTCGTCGAGATTGTTGGTGGGCTTGTCGTCGGACTTGATGAAGCCATAGCCGCCACCCATGAGTTCGGTGATTTCTCCGCCGCCGAGGTTGGAGGTGAGGAAGATGACGGTCTGGGAGAGGTCCACGCGGCGATTGTCGCCGAGGGTCAGGGTGGCCTTGTCCAGCATGCCGAGGAGGAGTTGCCAGAGGGCGTCGCTGGCTTTTTCAATTTCGTCGAAAAGCAGGAAGGAAAGCTTCAGTTTTTCGGAATGTGAGGCGGCCAAGGCTTCCTGGGTGATCAAAGGATGAGTTTCGCGGTGGCCGAGATAGCCCGGGGGTGAACCGATCAGCTTGGCAATTTCGTGAGAGTGCTGGAATTCGGCGCAGTCCACCTTGATGACCATGCGCGGGTCGCCAAACAGGATTTCCGCTGCGGCTTCGACAATACGTGTCTTGCCGGAGCCGGTGGGCCCAAGAAAGAGAAGATTGCCAACCGGGCGTCCGGGAGAGTTCAGGCCTGCGCAGAAGACTTGGTAGAGGTCCACAAGCGCCTGTACGCCTTCTTCCTGGCCGACGATGCGTGCGCGGAGCGACTGGTGGAAATCGCGGGTATCGTTGCTGCGGATTGTCGGGTCCAGTTGCTGTCTTGCCGCTGCTTTCATGGCGTCATCTCCGAACGATGATGGCCCCTTGGCTCACCGCTCTGGCTGTGGTTGTCGAGATTTGAAAATCTCAACATTGCAGATATTGGGAGAAGAGCATGGGGCGTGCCAATTCGGAGGGAAGGTTGTGGAATTCAAAAAGGCTGCAAGTTCAACGAGATAGGAGTGTTGCAGATGTGGAAACCGTCTCACTGCGTGAGACCGTGTGCCGAGAGTGTCCAATATTGAGAGAGTTGAAACAGATTGTGTCAGTTCCGTGGTGACGGAAACGGGCGGAAGCGGTTGGCGGATTGAGCAAACTAGATGGTTGGTCGGTGGTGGGGTTGGGTTAGCGAAGGCGGACAGCCATTACTCAAGATTTGAAGCGGCCCGCCTCTGAAGGCGGGCCCTACATGGGAGAACGCGGAAGAGAGGCGGCCTATAGCCGCCCCTACTTTAGCGGTGGTCCTTTTTGCGGCCTTGCAGGGATTGCCGGGCTACGGCTGGGCCGGCCGCCGGGATTGACGCAGGTGTCGAAGTTTCGCCAGAGACGGCTTCGGCGGGGGTGTCTTTGGCGAGGCCGTCCTGAAGCGGAGTGGCGCCGGTAGCCAGGGTTTCCTCGGGGTTTTCCGGGGAGATGATGGCGCCTTCCTTCTCACGGACAAAAGTTAGCTCTTTGTGGACACCGTCCCAATCGACGCGGACGAGGTCACCGAGGTTGACCTGTTGGGTGGCCAGGAGGTTGGCAAGGGGGTAGACCAGGAAGCGCTCAATGGCACGCTTAAGGTGGCGCGCGCCGTACCGCTGGTCTGTGCCTTCCTGGAGGAGGAAATTGCGGCCGGAATCGGTGACGCGGAAAAGGAACTTATTGGTTGCGGTGTCGAGAACGCGCTTCTGAACGAGACCGAGTTCGATGTCGAGGACGGTTTCGAGTTCGGCGCGCTTGAGCTGGCGGAAGACGACCAGCTTATCGAGGCGGTTCATGAATTCGGGAGAGAATTTGCGACGAGCGGCTTCGACAGCGGTACGCTCGACTTTCTGGTCGATATTGGTTTGTGGAGTGTCGCCGGATTTGATGAAGCCGTAGCCGCCGCCCATGAGGTCGGTGATTTCGTTGGCGCCGAGGTTGGAGGTCATGAAGATGACCGTTTGCGAGAGATCGACGCGGCGGTTGTCGCCGAGGGTAAGGGTGGCTTTATCGAGCATGCCGAGGAGCAATTGCCATAGAGCGTCGCTGGCTTTTTCGATTTCGTCGAAGAGGAGGAAGGAAAGCTTTAGCTTGTCCGTGTGGTTCGCGGCCAGCGCTTCCTGGGTGATTAAAGGATGAGTTTCCCTGTGGCCGAGATAGCCCGGGGGCGAGCCAATGATTTTGGCAATTTCGTGAGAGTGCTGGAATTCGGCGCAATCGATCTTGATGACGGCACGGGGGCTGCCAAAGAGAATTTCGGCGGCGGCTTCTACGATGCGCGTCTTGCCGGAGCCGGTGGGCCCGAGGAAGAGCAAATTGCCGACGGGGCGGCCGGGGGAGTTGAGTCCAGCGGTGAAGACCTGGAACAACTCGACGAGCGCCTGAACGCCGTCGTCCTGGCCGACGATTTTCGCGCGCAGAGAGTCTTGAAATTCAATGGTGTCCGCGCTGCGGATACTCGGATTTAATGAAACATCGCCTGTCGCCATGACCGCCTCCCTAGCGTCCCCGGAAATCCGGGGGCACAGATCCAAACCGACCGCCTGTCCGGTGCATTCTCTTCAGCTGGTCTTTGGAACCGAACTGATCGAGCTTTACCTGGATGGTGGAGTGGAGCAGCTTCATTTGAAGGAGCAGCTCACGCGCCACCGCGGGCGATTCGGAAAGCCGAAGGATCTGGGGAAAAAGGTCCGCCAGATCAATATTTAGAGTGCGGAGGGCCTGAATAAGTTTCTGAACGGCCGGGGATTGAGGATCAGCGAGATCGATCTGGTTGTCCAACTGTTCGCGCAGGGAGCGCCAGTTGAGATCGATGAAGGGATGCTTCTTGGAGACTGCCTTGACGACGTCGTCGGTGATGCGGGCGCGGTCGCCGAGACGGGCGAGATGGAGTTGCCGCACTTTTCCGCCGCGGCGCACATTGTGCACCAGATAGTAGGCGTTTCCTTTGCGACGGACGAAAGCCATGATGTCCTCGAAAGTGCGGCGGGACGAAGGTTGCAGCTGCGTCCCGGCTGTAGTGTAAGGGATTTCCACTACACTTATCAAGATTGGATGCGGCCTATGAGTAAAGGTTGCAAATCTTGGCGATGGCATTGGCAACATGCTCCGGCAGGTTGTGCCGGATACTGCATCGGATTTTTCGCTGCGTTTCATCGAACTTTCCTCTACGCGCGACATCCCTTGTTGTGGACCGTGCCATACATTCTGTTAAACACGCGCGGCCGAGAAAGGTCGCTTGCCGGGCTGCCGATTCCCGATTACCATTTTTTGACGATGAGTTGGGATCCTGTTTACAAGCTGGTGAAACAAATTCCGCGCGGCCGGGTTATTACCTATGGGGCGCTTGCCAAGGCATTGCAGTTACGCGGCGGGGCGAGGACCGCGGGCAGGGCCATGGCAGCGACCCCTTCTGGAAGAGGAATCCCTTGGCATCGCGTGGTGGGCGACCGCGGGAAACTGCTGATTCCGGAGCCGCATGCATCCCTGCAAAGAAAACTCCTGGAAAGCGAAGGCGTGAAGATCGTGGAGTTTCGCGTGGACTTTACGAAGCATGGCTGGGCGCCGAAGCAGGCAGCGAAGACTGGGAAGAAAAAGCTTCGTCGGAACAAGCAGTCTCACTAGTGTAAATTCCCTACAATTCGAAGTTGAGATCCTTCGGAGCGCAAACTGCGCGCCCCTCAGGATGACAGGTTGGTGCGTGGATTTGGATTATTGGAGGAAATTGGTGTTTCGAAGGAACGCGAGTTAGAGAGATACGGGTAGCTGCTGTAAGATAGAAGTTTCTTGATGACGGCGAATCCCATTCTGCAGGTGGAAAACCTTGTGAAGCGCTACGGCGACGTGGAGGCCGTGCGCGGCGTGAGCTTTTTTGTGGAAGAGGGCGAAGTGTTCGGGCTGCTGGGGCCGAACGGCGCTGGAAAGACGAGCACGGTGGAAGTGATGGAAGGGTTGCGCGTGCCGGACAGCGGGCGGATATCGGTTTGCGGGATTGACCCGCAGAAAAACCCGACGGGACTGAAAAATGAGATTGGGGCGACTCTGCAGTCCACTTCCCTGCCGGATAAATTGAAGGTGGGCGAGGCGCTGCGGCTATTCGCCGGGTTTTACAAGCGGACACGGAATCCGGACGATTTGCTGCGGCGATTTGGGCTGGAGGAAAAACGCAACGCGTTTTACAACCAGCTATCGGGCGGGCAGAAACAGCGGCTGGCGCTGGCGATGGCACTGGTGAACGATCCGCGAGTGCTGTTTCTGGATGAGCCGACGGCGGGACTGGACCCGCAGGTGCGACGGGAAATTTACGACATTATCGAGGAGTTGAAGCGCGAAAAGAAAACTATCGTGCTGACGACGCACTACATCGAAGAGGCGGAGAAGCTTTGCGATCGCGTAGCGATTGTGGACCACGGAAAAGTGATTGCGACAGGGACGCCGCGGGAATTGAAAGAGCGTTCGGGAAATACGACCCGGATTGAAGTGCGGCTGGCGAGGCCCGCGTCGAACGGTGTGCTGAAGAATCTGGACGGGGTCGTCGAGGCGCGGCAATTGAACGAGGTTTATGTGCTGCACTGCCAGAAGACGGCGCCGGCAATTGTGGCGCTGGTGAAGCACCTGGAAGCTGAAAACAACGAACTGGTAAGCCTGGAAATTGCAACGCCGTCGCTGGAAGACGTGTTCATCGAATTGACCGGGCGGAGGCTGCGGGATTGAAAACGATTCTGACACTGGCGGCGATGCGGATCCGGATTACGCTGCGGAACAAGGCGTTCCTGTTTTTCAGCCTAGTGATGCCGATGGCGTTTTTCTTTTTGTATGGGAGCGTGCTGGCGAAGGGGGAAATTCCGAAGGTGCGGTATTTGCTGGGGCCCGTAATTGCGATGTCGGTGATGGGGACTTTCTGGGGGTTGAGCGCGCAGATTGTGACGTGGCGCGAGCAGGGGATTTTGCGGAGGTTCCGGCTGGCGCCGATTCCGGCGAGCAGCATGATCGGATCGAGCGTGCTGGCAAATATGCTGCTGATTCTGCCGACGGTGATTCTGGAGCTGGCGCTGGCGCGGTTTGTTTATCACCTGAAGGATTTCGGGAACCTGGGCGGGATTATGGTGATGTCGCTGATCGGGATCGGGGCGTTTGCATCGTTGGGGCTGATCGTGGCCAGTGTGACGAATACGATGCAGGAGACGCAGATCATCAATCAGCTGCTGTGGTTCGCGTTGATTTTTCTGTCGGGCGCGACGGTGCCGCTTCCCGTGCTGCCGCACGCCGCGCAGCGGGTGGCATTGTTTCTTCCCGCGACGTATCTGGTGAACGCATTACAACAGGCGATGATGCATCACGCTTCGTTGTTCTCGTTGCGCTCGAACATCGGGTCGCTGCTGGCGTGGGCGATCCTGGCGTTTACTATCTCTTCCCTGCTGTTCCGGTGGGAGCCTGAGGCAAAGTTGCCGCGAAATGCGAAGTTGTGGGCAGCTTCGACGGTGCTGCCGTTTTTGCTGCTGGGAGTTTGGGAGAATTACAACGGGAAGCTGCTGAAGGATGCGGCGGCGATGCTGGAGGAGAGGCCAGTTGAGAAGACACCGGCGGAGAAACCTTCACCTGCGGACACCAACCGCTAATGATGACTGCTGGCAGACTCAGAGAAGAATTAACGATTAGCGAATATGCTGGCGATTGTGGCTAGTTTTCCCTCAGAGCTGACACCGTAAAAGCGGAAGCAGAGCTTCCGCACTCCAAAGGTTCCAAATTGGCTTTTGAGCGTGCGGCTGCATTCGTTGAATTCGTTGACGCTTGGGGGACGCTCTTCTATTCTGGAAGTGCGAGGCGGCACGCGACAACATCGAGGGAGACCTGGCAATGCCTGTACAAAAAAGCGAGAAAATCTGGCACAACGGAAAGTTCATCAACTGGGACGACGCGAAACTTCACGTGCTTTCCCATGTGGTGAGCTACGGGTCGGGCATTTTTGAGGGGATTCGTTGCTACGAAACGCCGCAAGGCCCCGCGATTTTCCGGCTGCGCGAACACATGCAACGGCTGATCAATTCCGGGCGTATCTACCGGATGGAGCTTCCCTACTCCGTGGATGAATTCAGCAGCGTGGCTTGCGAACTGGTGCGGCTGAACAAGCTGGGCGCGTGCTACGTGAAGCCGATCGTGATTCGCGGATACGGCGAGGTGGGAGTGAACCCGCTGAATTCACCGATTGAGACGTACATGGCGTGCTGGAATTGGGGATCGTACCTGGGGCCGGAGGCGCTGACGAAGGGCGTAGATGTATGCGTGAGCTCGTGGACGCGGATTGCCCCAAACACGCTGCCGGCGATGTCGAAGGCGGCGGCGAATTATATGAATTCTCAACTGATCCGCATGGAGGCGTCTCTGAACGGATTTGCAGAAGGCATCGCTCTGGACTCCCAAGGGCACGTCAGCGAAGGATCGGGAATGAACGTTTTCCTGGTACATGACGGGACGTTGTACACACCGCCGCTGGCGACGAGTATTTTGCCGGGAATCACGCGGGACGCGATAACCAAACTGGCGGTGGACCTGAATATACCGGTGAAAGAATCGGCGATTCCGCGCGAGATGCTGTATATCGCGGATGAGGTATTTTTTGTAGGCACGGCGGTGGAAGTGACGCCGATCCGGTCGGTGGACAAGATTGTGGTGGGCAAAGGCACTGCAGGACCGATTACCCGGCAAATTCAAAAGGAATTTTTTGGGCTGACCAGCGGGAAGACGGCGGACCGGCATGGATGGATGACGCCGGTGAATGCGCCGGTGGTTGCGGCGAGGTGAGTCGAAGTAATCGGTAATCGGTAATCAGTAATCAGTAATCAGTAATCAGTCATCGGTAATCAGTAAGAGGCGATCAGAGAAAAGATAGCGGCGATCAGGAAGCAAGAAAGAGCGGCCACCCTTCCTCTGTCAGGGCAGGCACTGAAGGTGACCGCTACACTTGGTTTGGTTTCCTGTTATCAGATTTCTGATCGCTGTTATCCAGATTCCTCACTTCACTGGTAGCCTGCGCTACCGTTTCCAGTTAAAATCCGATGCGTCGCGTTGCACTTCAAGAGTTGCCGGGAGGCTGCTGGATGTACAACCTTTTTCAAAAATTGACCGCGGAGTTTATCGGAACGTTTGCCCTGATTTTTTTCGGGGAGGGTGCGGTGTGCGTGGATATGCAGTTGCGGACGAACGCGACGGGAGGGATTGGGCTGCTGACGATTGCGCTGGCGCACGGGTTGGCGATTGCGATCATGGTTTCGGCGCTGGGGCATGTTTCGGGCGGACACTTCAATCCGGCGGTGACGATTGGATTCTGGGTGACGAAGAAACTTTCGACGCTGGACACGTTGTTTTATTGGCTGGCGCAACTGGCGGGCGCGGCGGCGGCGGCATTTTTGCTGAAGGCGGTGATACCGGAGGAAGTGTGGCGGAGCGTGGCGCTGGGGACGCCGGAGATGATGCGGGATTTTCCGAGTTGGGCTGGATTGGCGCTGGAAGCGACGACAACATTTTTCCTGGTGTTTGTGGTCTTTGCGACCGCGGTGGATGAGCGCGGAACGTTTCGCGCAATTGCTGGGTTCGGGATTGGATTGACGATTACGCTGGGGATATTGGTGGCGGGACCTTATACGGGCGGGGCGTTGAATCCGGCACGGGCGTTTGGGCCGGCGCTGGCAGCACATCACTGGCTAAACCAGTTGATTTATTGGGTGGGGCCGCTGGGCGGGGGATTTTTGGCAGGATTGGTTTATGATTCGTTGTTTTTGAAGCCGAGTGAGGTTTAGGACAAGGGCGAGCCGGCAGCCTACAAAATCCTTAGCACCCCAAGAGCACAGCCAGGAGTGGCTGTGCCACACAAGCCAGAAAATCAAAGAAGGCGGCATAAAGCCGCCCCTACCTGTACATCGGACTAGGTAACTAAGGGGCAACTACTTGGTGCAGGTTGCTTGTTGAGCTCACCGGCGGGTGCTACGTTCAATTAGGAATTGTATCTTTGCGGGGTGTCAGCACATGGCTCTTAGCATTGACGATTTGTTGCGTCGCGCGGTTGAAAATAAATCCTCCGACTTGCACCTGAAAGTCGGCAACCACCCCTATTTGCGCGTGGACGGTTTGCTGACGGCGATGACCGACGTGCCGCGCATCACGCCGGAAGAGATGCTGTCGATGGCGTTCAGCATGATGACCAACCGGCAGAAACAGAAGTTCAAAGAAACCGCCGAGTTGGACATGGCGTATGGCGTGGCGGGCCTGGGCCGGTTTCGTGTGAACGTATTCCAACAGCGCGGCAACGTAGGAATGGTGTTGCGCGTTATTCCGACCAAGATTCGAACTGTCGAGGAGCTCAATCTCCCTTCGGTAATCGGCAAGATTTGCGAAGAGCAACGCGGGCTGGTGCTGGTGACGGGGACGACGGGTTCCGGCAAGTCCACGACGCTGGCGGCGATGATCGACCGCATCAACGCGGACCGCGCCGACCACATCATCACCATTGAAGACCCGATCGAATTTCTGCACCGCGACAAGCGCAGCTTTATCAACCAGCGCGAAGTGGAAGTGGACACGGCGAACTTCTCCTCGGCGTTGCGAGCCGGGTTGCGCCAGGACCCGGACGTGATTCTGGTCGGCGAAATGCGCGACCTGGAAACGATTTCGACCGCGTTGCTGGCCGCGGAAACCGGCCACATGGTGTTCTCGACGTTGCACACGTTGGACGCGACGGAAACAATTCAACGTATTATCGCGGTGTTCCCGCCGCCGGAGCAGAAGCAGATTCGCTTGCAGCTGGCGGCAACGTTGAAGGCCGTGGTTTCGCAGCGACTGGTGCGGCGCGCGGACGACAAAGGGCGAGTGCCGGCGGTGGAAGTGATGATTGCGACCGCGTACATCAAGGATTGCATCATCAATGCGGACAAGACGCGGCTGATTCACGACGCGATTGCGGCGGGTACATCGCAGTACGGAATGCAGACGTTTGACCAGTCGCTGTTTGATTTGTATACCAAGGAACTGATCACGCTGGATGAAGCATTGTCGCGGGCTTCGAACGCCGACGAATTCAAGCTGCGGATTCAGGGAATTCGTTCGGCCGCGGATGCCGCGCGCGAGGAAATGGCCTCGCAGATGGCGGACTTCGAGCGGTTCAGCCGGAAGTAAGTTCGCGACAATTCATCTGTTTAATCTGACCTTCCAGAAATAGTCTTTCTTCAGGGGCTAAAGCCCATTCTGCTTCGTTGCGTCGCGCCGGGGCTGAAGCGCCAGCCTCCTTAAAGAGAATATGCGGAGTCTTTACTTCGCCGGTTGTTTGCCCCATGCTCTCAGCTATGTTCGGGAGACCTCGGCAATTGGAGACGGAAGCGCAGGTGTATGACGCCGCGATCAAGATCCTGATGCGGCGGGCGCATTCGGTGCATGAGATGAAAAAGGCGCTGGCGCGGCGGTGCGAGGACGACAAGATCGTTCGAGATGTGGTGGAGCGTCTGAAGCGGCAGAATCTGCTGGACGATGCGCGGTATGCAAAGCAGTTCACGCGGCTGCGGACGGAATCTCGGAAGCAGGGGGAGTTTCGAATTGCGCGGGACCTGCGGGCGCGAGGGATACCGGACCGGCATATCGAGACGGCGATCAAGGACGCGGCGGATGCGACAGATCCGGCGGCGATAATCCGGCAGCGGATTGAACGAAAGCTGCGGATGTATCGCGGAGAGATTGACGAGCGGAAGATGGCGTCGTTGTATCGGTCACTGATTGGGGCGGGGTTTTCGTCGGATTTGATTCGGAAGGAATTGCACCGGATTACGCACGAAGAGATACCGGAAGTCGATCCGAGCGACGAGCCGGCCTAGCTCTTGCCGTCTTTAAGGCTGGAAGGGACTTCCTTGAAGTCGTCGGAGTGCGGGGAATTCTGCAACGCGAGCAACAGTTTTTCCGGGGGCGCGACCAGTTTGCGAGCGATGAGGTCGAGCCAGCCGCCTTTGCTGCGGACTCGGGCTACCAATTTTCCATCTCCACGATAAAAAGTGTTTTGGATCAGGAAGCGCGAGCCATCGGCGGAGAGTTCGGCGATTTCCAGGGTCACACGCACTTCTTCCAGCAGTCCCACCTCGCGGTAATACTCGAGTTCGTCGCGCAGGATCACCGGGCCCAGGCGCAAGCGGTGGAATTCGGCCATCGGGAAACCGTTTTCGGAAAAATACATCATGCGGACGTCGGCTGATTTGTCGAGATAGGCGGTGTTGCGCATGTGGCTGTTGAAGTCCATGTCGCCCCAGCCGGCGGTGAGTGTGCGTTCGAACATCGGGCCTCCCGGGAAACATTGGAATCGTAGCGGGGGCGGGGGATTTTGCAAATGGGTTGCGGGGAGGGATTGACAGGAATGGCTGTGCCACCAGCGAAGTTGGGTGGTTGGGTTGGATTCGCAAAAGCGGTGGCAGAGCCACCGCACTCCAAAGTTAGAGCGGCCCGCCTCAGAAGGCGGGCCCTACATGTGCGATAATTCGGTTTTGAGTTGGATGACGGAGACGAGGTTTACGTGACGGAGAACGGCACAAAGAAGATGACGGGAAACGAGATACGCGAAAAGTTTTTGCAATTTTTCGAGAGTAAGGGGCACCGGCGCGTGCGGTCGTCTTCGCTGGTGCCGCATGGGGATCCCACGCTGCTGTTCACGAATGCGGGGATGAACCAGTTCAAGGACGTGTTTCTGGGGCTGGAGAAGCGGGAGTAT
>DATLVJ010000408.1:0-7975 GCA_035577585.1 Candidatus Limnocylindrales bacterium | reverse complement strand
GATTCATCCGGGCGATGCCTTGATGAATTTGATTACGTTTGACCGGACGTGGCTGCGTCCGTGGGCGCTTTATTCGGTGGAAGATGAGGACGTGCGGCGCGAGTTACTGGCGCTGTTTCCGGATGGATGCTACGTGGCGTTTGCCGGCGATGCGTATTGCGAAGCGCGAAATGAAAGCATGGACGACCACTGGCGGGTGCTACACGCGCTGCCGGGAGACGGGCAGAACCGTCCGAGCGTGGGCGATTCGCTGGTACAGGTGCAGGAACGCTACAACGTACTGAGCAACATGCAGGCAGAGACGTACGAGTACGGGATTCCGCCGATTTACGCGGACCCGCAGGTTTTGGATTTTGACGCGCTGGCGAACCAGGTGGCGGAGCCCGCGGCGCATTTTCCGGCTCGGGCTCGGCCAGGGCAGCCGCTGTCAGCGGGATTTTTTCAGCCGGCGCCGGCGCAGGTGCCTCCTGACATGATTCGGCATCAACAGGATTTGATCGGGCCTGTGGCGCAATTTTTGACGGGACTGTTTCCCGCGGTGTTTGGCGGAAACATGGAAGACGTGAAGACGGCGAGCGGGTACGCGCTGGCTCGCGACCAGGCGCTGGGGCGGCTTGGACTGGTGTGGCGGCGGCTGAAGCAGTTTTACGGCGAAGTGATGCTGCTGGGAGTGGAATCGTTTCGGAAGAGCCGGCCGGAGGATGTGGATGTTCCGCTGCTCGGGCCGGACGGAATGCTGGACGCGCGGATGATTCGCGTGGCGGATTTGAAGGGGAACATCGCCGTGCATCCGGAGGCGGATGAAACGTTCCCAAGGTTGAAGTCGCAGCAGCGCGGCGTGTTGCAGCAGTTGTTTGGGTTGAAGGATCCGTTGATCCAGGAGGCAATGGCCGATCCGGCGAATATCGGATACATCAAGAATGTGCTGGGGCTGACGGAGTTGGTGGTGCCGGGAGAGGATTCGAGGAATAAGCAGTTGCGGGAGATTCAGGTGCTGCTGGGAGCGGCGCCGATTGTGGTGCAGGTGGACAGTGGCCAGCGACCTGCGACCAGTGAAGAGGGCGGGACACATTCCATCGTATTGCCTTCCGTGGCGGTGGATTTGTTATTGGATAACCATGCGGTGGAGTTTGAGGAATGTAAGCGGTGGTCGAATTCGGAGGCGGGGCAGAATGCACGGATGGCAAATCCGGCGGGGTTTGCGAATGTGCGGGCACATGCTGAGGCGCATCTGCGGGCGTTGCAAGGAGTGAAGTGATGAGTGGGAATGAGCCGTTGATGATAGAGGATGCTAGCGGAAACGCGACGCCCGAGATTTTTGCGCTGACGGATGAGCAGATCTTGGGGTTGGAGGCGGAAGGGCAGGGGGTTGAGCCCAATCCATCGAGTCGAGTGCTGGCTAATGCCCGCCAGGGTCCCTCGACTGCGGCCGCAAATGCGGCGGCCTCCGCTCGGGATGACAGGGGGAGTAGTGACAGCGTCAGCCTTGGTGATGGGAAAAGTGCACAGGCAAGAGTGCCTGTGCCACAGGAGATTGCACAGGAGCCGCCGGGGTGGTTGACGCGGGAGATGGAGGATCCGTGGGTGGGGGATGAGGCGCGGCAGCTGTGGGAGGGCGTGCAGCGGGCGCAGCGAGAGGCGGAGGCTTATCGGGAGGCGTTTGCTACGCCTGAGGATGCGCGGGCGTTGAAGGAGATTTATCCGGGGGGAGTGGCGGAGGCGAAGAGCGCGGCGGCGCGGGCTCGGGAGTTGGCGGAGATTGATGCGGTGTTTTTTGGCGCGGCGGGGAAGCCGGTGGAGGAATTGCGAGCGGGTCGAGCGGCGTTGGTGGAGAAGTTGTATGCGCAGGATCCGGCGGCGTTTCGGGAGATGGTGGAGGCGGCACTTGGGATTTTGGGAGGGGACGGCGCGCGATCGAACGAAGCAGGAAGCGTGAGCCAAGACGCAACGACCTTGCCGCGGTCCCTCCACTCCGTGGCCGGCGCGCCAAAGAACGGCGCGCAAGAAAAAGCCGGCCACTCCGGTCGGGATGACAGGTCAAGCACCATCGCGGATGAGAATCCTCGGCACGTGCAGTTGTACCGTGAGTTTGAGCGGGCTACGAATGCGGAGTTGGAAAAGAGTGTGGGCGGAGCGATTGGGCGGGCAATGGAAGCGGCGTTGCCGAATTTACGACACGCGAACACCTCCGGAGGGGAAGGGCCCCTCGACTCTCGGGGCAAGCAAACATCCTCGTTGCAAGAGCGGCTTGCGACCGCTGTGAGGGAAGAGGTGGAGACGGCGCTGCGGAGTGATGCTTCGCTGGGCGAGCAGGTGGCGCGGGTTTTGAGTGGGCGTCGGTTCGATGAGGCGGCTCGGACGCAGGTGGTGCGGTTGATTGATGCTCGGGCGCAGCAGTTGGTGCCGGGTGCGGTGCGACGCGTGGTGGGATCTTGGACGCAGGCGACGTTGGGCACGCGGAAGCTGGACGCGGGTGCGGAGAACGCGGGGCGGGGAGCGGACGAGCGCAAAGTGGAGCGGGCGCCGAGCTCTTCGCAGAGGACCTCAGGTGGAAATTCGGGCGGGGATCGAAACGCGCAGACTGCGGCGGCGCGTGGTGTGCCGCGGGGGCGGGTGGATTACCGGAAGTTGAGCGATGAGCAGATTTTGGGGATGTGAGGGGGAGGAAAGTTATCAGCCATTAGCCATAAGGAGTTAGTAGGAGAGTTGGCGGCGCGAATGAGCTTCGCGCCGTTTTTGTTTTTGGGTTGCAAGAAAAGATAAAGATTTCACACAGAGTGCACTGCGGCGGAGCACAGAGTTCACAGAGAAGAGCAGGTAAGACTGGGCGAACTGAAGGTCGCCGCTACGCGGGATTTCGGATAGTACAACTTAAGGAGAGATAAAAATATGCCAGCACAAGCAAACGCGAATGTCATCGCGTTGCAGCTCGAGAAGGTGCGCGACAAAGTGCCCCTGCTCTATGAGCGCGACGACATTCTATTGACGATGATCCAGCAGCGGGGAGACATCGAGAAGGTATCCAGCCGCAACATGCGGCTGCCGCTGCAGGTGAATCCCGGGGGCAAAGCCGGCTCGTATAACGCGGACGGCGGCGACCTGGGGCGCGGTTCGGGAACGATTTACGACGTGGCGCAGGTTTCGCCGATTTTCTTCCGGTTCGCGATTGAAATCACGAAGCTGGTGGAATACGCGACGACCGGGCGGGAGCGCGCCGTCGAGAACTCCACGAAGCGCGAAGTGGCAAATGGAATGAAGCAGTTTCGCGCGTTCCTGGACAAGCTGATCCAGACGGCGGGCAACGGCGTGCTGGGAACGATCAGTTCGTTCGCGACCACGACATGGACGATGGCGACGCCGCCAGGCGCCGCGCTCGTCTACGTGGGACAGACCCTGCAGGTGTACGACTCGACGCTGACGACGAACCGCGGCACGTGCAACGTGGTGGCGGCGGATCCAATCAGCCCGACGCAGACGATTACCGTGGACGCAAACCCCGGCGGATTGACCAACGGCGACGTGATTGTGCACGACGGATTGAGCGGGGCGCAGCCAACTTCGCTGTTCGGGATCAAATATCACCAGAACAACGCAACGACGGGAACCTGGCTGAACCTGAACCGCGCAACGTATCCGGTGCAGTTGCAGACGCCGCGCGTAAACGCAGGCAATGCGGCGCTGACGCCGGCAAACGTGCGCCTGGCGATCAACAAGGTGAGGAAGGCGCTGGGCATCAATCATCTGAGCAAATTGATCGCGTATATGGCCGTGGAACAGGAGCACGCGTGGGAGAACCTGGGCATCACGGTGAGCCAGATCATCAAGGAAGGCGGGGGCGGCGGCTCGAACGACCTGGATCTCCTGTTCACCGGCCGGAAGACTATGAGCGGAATTCCGATCAAGTCGAGTGTGAACGCGGACCAGACGCGCGTGGACTTCCTGGATTTGTCGCACTGGGGAAGGGCTGTGCTGAAGGACATTGATTTTTACGAAGTCAATGGGAACACAGTGTTTCCGATTTACGGGGCGAGCGGCGGTTTGGCGGCATCGTACATCTTTTATTTTGATACCGCGTTTCAGGTGTGGTCGGACAGTCCGCGGAGCGGAGCGTTCATTGATACGCTGGCGCGGCCGGCGGGGTACTGATCAAGCGACCAGTGGGCAGTGGCCTGTGGCCGGTGAAGCGATCCTTCTTCACTGGTCGCTGGCCACCGGTCACTGGCCACTTTACTTCCATGATCCAGGTCATTCGCGAGAGGCATGAGACGCCCGAGAGCGTAGCGCGACGGTTGTGTTTGGCCGGCGGGACGAACCGGTATGGAGAGGCGAATTATCGTGCGGTGTGGGGATGGAACCGGTTGGGATGGATTGGCGGAAAGTTTGAGGATCGAGATGGGCGCGGAGACTTGATTCGCGAAGTGGTGGAGCTGCGGTGGGAGCCGAAGTATCCGCAGCTGAATCGCTGGCATGTGGAGCGTTGGGTGCCAGCGGAGGCGTATGGATCGCCGCGAGCCTGGTGCGCGCAGACGATGGAATGTGCAGGCGGCAGGAGCGTTGCGGCGCTGGGGCCTTATCCCGAGCGAGGGGAATATGAGCATTGTTTTACGTTGCAGGGGTCGCGCGGAGAGTTTGTGCAGTTGACGCCGACGATTGCGGAGCATGTGGCGCGGGCGATTGAGTGGGCTCGAGGGCGGAACCCGGCGGCGCAACGCGCGAAGTTGTATGAGCGGGAAGCGCGGGAAGAGCGGGCGTATGAGGAGTGGGCGTTTGAAGTAATGGATGACGGGACGCCGGCGTTTGGGGGTGTGCCGATGGTGGCGGTGGGGTGAAAGGCGAGACAGCTAAACGCAGAGACGCTGAGTTCGGAGGAGAAGAGTGGTGGATTTTAGAAATAAAAAGGGCGGCCTGACGGCCGCCCGAATTCGGTGCAGGCTGTAAAGAGTTTGTTGGCTCAGCACAGCCCCCTGTCACTTGCAGAATAGAAAGAGCGCTTGCGGTTGTCAAGATGAATGCAGCCGGAAAGTAATCGGGGGTTATCCCTGTATTGGCCCCCGACCCAAGTAAACGCGCTGGACCCGACGGGAGTCGAACCCGCACCTGCACCGTGACAGGGGGCTGTGCTACCGGTTACACCACAGGCCCGCAGTGCCTGTATATCACTAAGTGAATTAATTGTATAGCTAGTAGAGGCTATTGTGTCGTCCTGGAACGGGGAGAAGGGGTAAGCGTTGAGATGAGAGCGAGCCGAGTTGAGGTGTGGTTAAAGGGAATGTTCGCGGCAGGGATTAGCGGGGCGGCGGGCGGAGTGATGACGGGGTTGGCGGCCGTGGGAATTGATCCAGGGCATTTTAATTTGCAGGCGGGAATGGGCGCGACGGTGCGGATCGGGGCGGCGGCGGCATTGATTAATGCGGTGATTGGTGTGGCGGCGTATTTGCAAAAGTCGCCGTTGCCGGGGGAGTGACTGGTGACTAGTGCTTGGTGACTGGTGGGTTCAACACCATTGGGACCGGGTTTTCCAGTCACTAGTCACCATTCACCAGTCACTTTGCAGAGCACAGATAAAAATGTTGAGGTAAGAAAATGCCAGTTGTTGGATCGAGTGCTTATAACACGGCGGGGCAGATTACGTCCCTGGTGAGGTCGTTGCTGAACGATGCGCAGGGGAATCTGTTTACGGATACGGTGCTGCTGCCGTATCTGAATTCGGCGTATCGCAAGGTGCAGCGGGCGATCGGGAATGCCGGCGGCGGAGGATTTATTCAGGACGACGCGCTGCTGGTGGTGGCAGCAGTGGCGGGGCAGGATGCGTCGCTGCAAGTTTCCATAAGCGACGCGACGGCGCCGCCGAACCAGTTGCCGACGGATCTGCTGGTGCCGCTGAAGCTTTGGGAACGGCCAAATTTGTCCACGCAGGAATTCGACGAGATGGTGGACCTGACGCGGCATGGCGGTCTGCCGTCGCGTGTGCAGGACGTGGTGCTAAGCGTGTGGGAGTGGCGCGCGGATGGATTGTGGTTTTTGGGCGCGACGCAGGACACGCAGATTCGTTTGCGGTATTTGAAGGCGTATCCGGATTTTACGGATGCGACTTCGCCGGTGCTGATCCGGAATGCGCAGGAGGCGCTGGCGTACGCGACGGCGGCGGGCGCGGCTTGGGCTCGCGGCAGCCCACTGGCGGAAAAGTGGGACGACGCGGCGTTGGACGCGATCGAGGACCTGGTGGTGGCCGCGGTGCGGCGAGAGCAGCAGAGTGGGCGGCGACGGCGGCCGTTTTCGGCGCGGAGCGGGTATACACCGTTTTGAGAGGAGAAGTAATCAGTAATCAGTAATCAGTAATCGGTAATCAGTAAGAGGCCGGACCTGGTCCCAGTGGATGTGCCGGGGCCGGATGGTTGCCACGGTCCCTCCACTCCAAGCCGCAAAAAGTGCGGCTCTCCGGTGGGGATGACGGGGCTAAGAGTGGAGCAAGGGTAACGCAGAGGCGCAGAGAACGCTGAGATTCGCAGAGGAAGAGGGGGGATAATGGCGATTACGATTTCGCTGCAGCCGAATAATGTGGACAGCAGCGCGAGCAATTTTGTTTATGCGGTGGCGACGCTGACGTTTTCGGGGAATTACGTGAGCGGCGGGGACACGCTGGATTTTACGCAGGTGGCAAGCGTGTTGCCCTCGGACACGATCGTGCAGGTGTTCGGGGAGAGCCAAAACGGGAACGGATTGAATTTTTACATCCCTGTGGCCGGGACCGCATTGAGCAACTGGAAGCTGAAGTGTTTCGTTCCAGCCGGAACGGAAGTTGGCGCCGGAGCATATCCTGGGACCGTGACGGGTGACGTCGTGCAGCTTTCAATTACGGCGCGGAAGTTGTTGTAGCCGTGTGAGTGTCGCCCCACCGGGGCTTTGATTAGGTGGTTTTTTGACCCAGCCCTTACGGGCTGGGCTAAGGTCTGCCGCGCCTCTGGCGCTGATGCACCCCAAGAGCATTGGACGTTCAAGAGAACCCCAAGAGCACAGGCGGAGGGCCTGTGCTAGACGAGGTACAGGACTGAAATTGACATGATACGATCGAAAATGCGTATGGGGATTTTGTGGGCGATTGTGGCGATAGCGCTGCACTTGTGGCCGGGAGTGGTGAAGCCGGCGCATGGGCAGGGGTCGCGCAAAGACGACATTGTGTTTAATACGCGCGGGGTGCCGCTGGCCGGGGCGACCGTGCGCGTGTGCGCGATGCCGGCGAGCGGGCAGCCGTGCACGCCGCTGGCGTTGATCTATTCGGATGCGGCGCTCACGCAGGCTCTGGCGAATCCGACGACATCCGATGGACTTGGAAATTATTCGTTCTACGCTGCGCCGGGAAAGTATGAAATCGAGATCAGCGGGCCGGGAATCACGACGAAGCAACTGCCAAACGTGATTTTGCCAAGCGATCCGTCTTCGCCGACGTTCAGCAGTTTAAGTTCGACCGGGGGGATCAACGCGTTTTCCCTGTCTTTGACGGGGAACTTGACGGTGAACGGCAGCACCAACGTGGTGGGGAACCTGGCGAGCGGAACGCTGACGCTCTCCAACCAGGGGAGCGCTCCGGGAGCTGCGAGCAGCGGCACGGTGAATCTGTACACGAAAAGCGCGGACAAGCGGATGTATTACAAGGACGAGACAGGGACGGAAATCGGGCCGATTGCGGCCGCGAGCGGTGCCCAGACCAATCAGGCGAACACATTTACGGCGCCCCAGAATATTGACGCCGATTTTCACACCAAGGGGCCGAACCCGTGGGTGGACGTGACTCGCTTCGGTGGATACCTGGGGCCGAACTACAATGCGCCCGCAACGACTTGTTCGATCAGTGCGGGATCCGCGGTGGCAAGTTGCGCGGCGGCGTCTGATTTTCAAAATACACATGGGATTTTGATCCTGGGCGCCGGGCCTGCACCGGCGATTGCGACGCCGCAAGCGCCCACGGTAACGCCGC
>DATLVJ010000407.1:0-3232 GCA_035577585.1 Candidatus Limnocylindrales bacterium | reverse complement strand
CAATGTGCCAATCCAATTTACGAAGCCCGCATGGAAGAGGCCCTGCGCTTATTCTTCAAACAGGGAATCCGCCGCGTGGCGTTTGGCGACATTTTCCTCGGAGACCTGCGCCTCTACCGTGAAAAAAACCTCGCTCGCGTCGCGATGCAAGCCGTCTTTCCCATCTGGAAACGCGACACCCGCGAGCTTATCTGCGAATTCCACGCTGCCCGGTTCCGCTCCGTCGCCGTCTGCATCGACTCCAAAGTCCTCGATCCAAGCTTCGCCGGCCGCGAACTCGACGCATCTTTCTTCGCCGATCTCCCTCCCACCGTCGATCCCTGCGGCGAAAACGGCGAATTCCACACCTTCGTCTTCGACGGGCCCATCTTCTCGCGCCCCATCGACTTCACGTTAGGCGAAGTCGTCCAGCGCGATTCCTTCGTCTTCCGTGACTTGTTGCCGGGCAAAGCTCAAAAGGAGATTTGATTCAAAATGTTCCAAGAAAAATCGTCCACTCACGTTTTCGCGCTTCGCGCCATTCTCGCCGCTGTAATGATCGTCCTCGCCGCTGTGGTGCGCATCCTTCCGCATCCATGGAATTTCACGCCCATCGGTGCCATGGCCATTTTCTCCGGTGCGATGTTCCGCGACCGCCGCGTCGCATTTCTTTTCCCGCTCGTTGCTCTCTTCGCAGGAGACGTCTTCGTTGGCATCCATCGCCTGATCCCTGTGGTCTACGCCAGCTTCCTGCTCAGCGTATTCATCGGCACGTCGCTCGCCAATCGCCGCGGCATTCTCCGCATCGGCGGCGCCGTTTTTCTCGGCGCCCTCCAATTTTTCCTGGTCACCAACTTCGCCGTCTGGCAACTCTTCGGCACCTATCCGCACACGCCTACAGGCCTCGCCGCCTGCTACATCGCGGGCCTGCCGCTATTTGGCAACACACTCGCCAGTGACGCCATCTACTCAACGCTTTTCTTCGGTGCCTTCGCACTTGCGGAAAAGCTTTATCCCTCGCTAAGCGAGCCTGCGGCACAGACCGCGCAATAAGGAGCGCCCATGCCCGAATCATGCGTCCCTCGCGTCGGTGTCGGTGTCCTTCTGGTGGATGAGCTCAACCGTGTCCTGCTCACATTGCGCAATCGTGCGCTAGAGGCCGGTTGCTGGAGCATCGTCGGCGGCAAACTGGATTTTCTTGAGACGCTGGAGGAATGTGCGGCTCGAGAGGCACGCGAGGAAGTCGGCGTCGAAGTCTCCATTCAATCCTTACTCTGCGTAACCGACCACTGCCTGCCGCAGGAAAACCAGCACTGGGTTTCCCCGGCGTACCTCGCAAGAGTTCGCTCGGGCCGCGCCGTCAACTGCGAGCCGGAAAAGACAGCTGACGTCCAGTGGTTTCCGCTCGATCACCTGCCTACCAATCTGACCATGACGGCCCGCAATGCCATTCGCGCCTACACCCGGCAACGCCTGCCGCCTGGCCGTGACTTGCCGCGGTGATGCTATAATTCTCGTTTCGCCATGACCAAATTCGCCACGGAATCGGCCATGTCTCCCGAACTTCTCGCCAAATACGAGCCGGTCATCGGCCTGGAAGTCCACGTCCAGCTCGCCACCAAAACTAAGATTTTCTGCGGCTGCTCCACGCGTTTTGGAGATGCGCCCAATTCCAATGTATGCCCGGTTTGCCTCGGCCTGCCCGGCACACTCCCTGTTCTCAATAAACGCGCTGTCGAAATGGCCATGCGCGCCGCGCTCGCCATCAACTGCACCGTTCACGAGCATTCCCGTTTTGCGCGCAAAAACTATTTTTATCCGGACCTGCCCAAGGGTTACCAGATCTCCCAATTCGAATTGCCTCTGGCCACCGGTGGCTGGCTCGAAATCGAAGTCCACGGCGAAAAAAAGCGCATCGGCATCACCCGGCTGCATCTGGAGGAAGACGCCGGCAAATCGCTCCACGACGGCTTCCCGCACTCGGATGAAAAAACCTATGTTGACTTCAACCGCTGCGGCACTCCGCTCAGTGAAATTGTTTCCGAGCCGGACATGCGCACCCCCGATGAGGCCTACGCGTACCTCACCACCCTGCGCCAGATTCTTCTCTACACCGGTGTCAGCGACGTCAACATGGAGGAAGGCTCGCTGCGCTGCGACGCCAACGTCAGCGTCCGCCGCCGAGGCGCCGCCGAATTCGGCACCAAGGTCGAAGTAAAAAATCTCAACTCGTTCCGCTACCTTGCAAAAGCACTTGAATACGAAATCGAGCGCCACATCGGCATCGTCGAATCCGGCGGCCACATTTCCCAGGAAACCCGCCTCTGGAATCAGGCCGCGAATCGCACCGATTCCATGCGCTCCAAGGAAAAAGCCCACGACTACCGCTATTTTCCGGAACCCGACCTGCTGCCCGTTCACGTCAGCCCGGCTTGGCGCGACGAAGTTCTCCGCTCTCTGCCTGAACTTCCCGCCGCCAAGCGCGCCCGCTTCGTTGACGCCTACAACATCACGCCGTATGACGCCGAAGTTCTTACCGGTTCGCAGGATCTCGCCGGCTATTTCGAGGCGGTCGTAAAAGCCGGCGCCCCCGGCAAAGCCGCCGCCAACTGGATGCAGACTGAACTTCTCCGCCGCCTCAACGATTCGGGCACGGAAATTACGGCAAGCCCGGTAAAGCCTGCCGCCCTCGGCGAACTGGTATTGTTGGTGGACACAGGGAAAATCACCGGCGCAATCGGCAAAAAGGTTTTTGCCACGATGTTCGAAACGGGCCGCGCGGCCGCTGAAATCATCGCCGCCGAAGGCCTCGGCGCCCAGGTCGAGGACGACGCCATCGAACAAGCTGCCCGCGAAGTCATCGAGAAAAATCCGGACAACGTCGCCAAATTCAAGTCCGGCAACGAAGGCGTCTTCAAGTTTTTCGTAGGCCAGGTAATGAAGGCCACCAGGGGCCAGGCGAATCCGCAAGTGGTCAACGACATCGTCCGCCGCCTGCTTTCATAGCATTTGTAGCCGCCGCTTCTTGCCCTGAGGGTTGCCGAAGGGTCCGAAGCGGGCGCATTTCGGCCACATATCGTTCGTCCACCAGTTCAGGAGAACCAGTTCATGCTCAAAATCGGCGACAAAGCTCCCGAATTCGCCCTCGCTTCCGATGGCGGCAAGCAACTCTCGCTAAAGGACTTCAAGGGCCGCCGCGTCCTGCTCTTCTTTTTCCCCAAAGCGAATACTCCCGGTTGAACAGTCGAAGCGT
>DATLVJ010000406.1:0-3127 GCA_035577585.1 Candidatus Limnocylindrales bacterium | reverse complement strand
CGGTGGCGGTGGGGATTTGCGAAGCGCTGACGAATAAGGACTACGTCACCAGCACGCATCGCGGCCACGGACATTGCCTGGCGAAGGGAGCGACGCCGGACCGGATGTTCGCGGAACTTTTGGGGAAGGAAGCGGGGTACTGCCGGGGCAAGGGCGGCTCGATGCACATTGCGGATCCGGCGACCGGAAATCTAGGGGCGAATGCGATTGTGGGCGGAAGCGCGGGGATCGCGACGGGCGCGGCGTTGACGGCGAAACGCTTGAAGACGGAGCAGGTGGCGGTTTGTTTTTTTGGAGAAGGCGCGCTGGGGCAGGGCGTGTTGTATGAAGTGATGAACCTGGCGGCGCTGTACAAGCTGCCGGTGATTTATGTTTGCGAGAACAATCTTTATACGGAGTACACGCATTTTTCGGAGACCACGGCGGGAGACATTCTGGCGCGGGGAACGGCGTTTGGAGTGCACGCGGAGAGCGTGGATGGGCAGGACGTGCGCGCGGTACATGCGGCGGCGCAGAGGCTGGTGAGCCGGGCGCGGCGGGGCGAAGGACCTTCGCTGCTACTTTGTAATACGTATCGCTACACCGGGCATCACGTTGGCGACATCAACCGGGAGTATTACCGGTCGAAGCAGGAAGAGATGGAGTGGAAGACGAAGCGGGACCCCATCAAGAACATGGGCGAGTGGCTGGCCGGGCAGAAGATGGCCGATGCGGGCGCGCTGCAGAAGATTGAGAGCGAAGCGCGCGAAGAGATGAAGGCCGCCGTGGAGTTTGCGATCACCGCTCCGTATCCCGGGGTTGAGGAGGTCGACCAGGACGTTTATGCCTGAGACAGCGATTCGGGAATTGACATTCGCGCAAGCGGTGCGCGAAGCGCTTGCGGAAGAGATGCGGCGCGACCCACGCGTATGCATTTTTGGGGAAGACGTGGCGGAGGCGGGGACACCGTTCAAAGTGTTATCCGGGCTGGTGGAAGAGTTTGGGTCGGAACGCGTGCTGGATACACCGATTTCGGAAGCGGGATTTACCGGAATGGGCGTGGGCGCGGCGATGACGGGATTGCGACCGGTGGTGGACATAATGTTCGGGGATTTTTTGACACTGACGATGGACCAGCTGGTGAATCAGGCGGCGAAGGTTCATTACATGTCGGGCGGAACGTGGAAAGTGCCGATGGTGCTGCGGACGACGCTGGGGGCGACGCGGCGATCGGCGGCGCAGCACTCGCAATCGCTGCATGCGTGGCTTTGCCACGTGCCGGGGCTGAAAGTGGTGATGCCCTCGACGCCTTACGACGCGAAGGGATTGCTGAAGACAGCGATCCGCGACGACAACCCGGTGATTTTTCTGGAAGACAAGATGATGTACAAGCAGAAGGGCGCGGTGCCGGCGGAGGAGTACACGATTCCGTTTGGAGTGGCCGACGTGAAGCGCGAAGGGGAAGACATTACGCTGGTGGCGACGAGCAGCATGGTGGAAGTGGCGCTGGGCGCGGCGAAATTACTGGAAGGCGTTGGCGTCAGCGCGGAAGTGATCGATCCGCGGACAATGTGGCCGCTGGACGAGAAGACACTGGTGGAATCGGTGAAGAAGACTTCGCGGGCGATTGTGATTGATGAAGGTTATGGCCGATACGGAGTGACCGGAGAGATTGCTTCGGTGATTGCCGAGGGCGCATTCTTTAACCTGGAGGCGCCGGTGAAGCGGATGGGGGCGATGCACGTGCCGATTCCCTTTTCGCCGCCGCTGGAAGACGTTACGGTGCCGACGGAGCAGACGGTATTTGAAGCGGCGCGGGCGATGTGTGGGAAGGGATGAGATTGGGCGTTGGATTCCCTGAGTTTTGCAGAATGAAAGGTTGAGGTCCTTCGGCCCGGCAGAAAGCGCTGGGCCTCAGGATGACAGTTTTCTTTCTCTTTGGATTTCAGTTGTTGTTGAATGCGGGAGGTTGACTTGGCACTGAAGACTTATGGCCCGATGGCGGTGGATTGGGAAAATCGCATTGATTTCGACCGCTTGCGCAAGGAGCGGCTGGCGCGGGCGAAGGCGTTATTGGCGAAGTCCGAAATGGGCGCGCTGCTGTGCTTCGACATGAACAATGTGCGGTACATCACCTCGACGCACATCGGGTCATGGGCGCAAGACAAGATCAGCCGGTTTTGTCTGTTGCCGCAGAATGGCGAGCCGATCCTGTGGGATTTTGGTTCGGCGGCGCGGCACCACCAGCAGAATTGCCCGTGGCTGGGAGATCGTTCGCGGCCGGGAATTCCACTTTTGCGCGGGGCGATGTCGCCGGAGATGGGGCGCGCGGAAAATGTGGCTAAGAAAATCAAGCGGGAGCTGGAGATACACGGACTGTTGAATGAGCCGCTGGGAATCGACGTGGTGGAGCCGCCGATTCTGTTTGCACTGCAAAAAGAAGGCATCAAGATTGTGGATGGGCAGCAACTGATGTCCGACGCGCGGGTGATCAAGACGCAGGATGAAATTTCACTGTTGAATCATTCGGCGATGATGGTGGACGCGGCGTACGACGAGTTGTATCGCGCGATGAAGCCGGGATTCAGCGAAAACCAGGCGGTGGGGCTGGCGAGCAAGGTGTTGTACGACCTCGGGTCGGAATATGTGGAAGCGGTGAACGCGATTTCGGGCGAGCGTTGCAATCCGCATCCGCATGTCTTCAGCGATCGCGTGCTGCGGCCGGGCGATCCGGTGTATTACGACATTCTGCATTCGTACATGGGCTATCGGACGTGCTACTACCGGTGTTTTTCGATCGGGTACGCTTCCCACGGGATGATTGATGCGTACAAGCGGTGCCGCGATTATCTGGATGCGGCGATTGAACTGGTGCGACCGGGGCGGACGACGGCGGAGATTGCGTCGGTGTGGCCGAAAGCGGAAGAGTTTGGATTTCCGGATGAAGAGGCGGCGTTCGCGCTGCAATTCGGGCACGGGATTGGGCTGGCGATCTGGGAGAAGCCAGTGATCAGCCGGATGGTTTCGCTGGAGCACTCGCACGAAATCAAGCCGGGAATGGTGTTTGCTCTCGAAACTTTCTGGCCTTCGAAGGATGGATGGAGCGCGGCACGCATCGAGGAAGAGATTGTGGTGACAGAGACGGGCC
>DATLVJ010000405.1:0-2911 GCA_035577585.1 Candidatus Limnocylindrales bacterium | reverse complement strand
CAAGGCGGTCGCGGCGGCGCGGGCTGCGTTTGAGAAGGGCGCTTGGAGAAAGATGTCGGCTTCGGCGCGCGGCGTGTTGATGAACAAGCTCGCGGATTTGATTGAGAAGAATATGGAGGAGCTGGCGGAGCTGGAGTCGCTGGATAACGGGAAGCCATACCAGGTGGCGCTGGCGGCGGATTTGCCGCTGACGATTGCGTGTTACCGGTACTACGCAGGATGGGCGGACAAGATTCAGGGGAAGACGATTCCGGTGCAGGGGCGATATTTCACGTACACGAAGCATGAGCCGGTGGGCGTGGTGGGTCAGATTATTCCGTGGAATTTTCCGCTGTTGATGCAGGCCTGGAAACTGGGGCCGGCGCTGGCGGCGGGGTGCACGTCGGTGTTGAAGCCGGCGGAGCAGACGCCGCTGACGGCGCTGCGGGTGGGCGAATTGATGCTGGAAGCGGGATTCCCCGATGGCGTGGTGAACATATTGCCGGGGTATGGGCCGACGGCGGGAGCGGCGATTGCCCGGCACATGGATGTGGATAAGGTGGCGTTCACGGGATCGACGGAAGTGGGACATCTGATTATGCGGGCGGCGGCGGATTCCAATCTGAAGCGGGTGACGTTGGAATTGGGCGGGAAGAGTCCGAACATCGTGTTTGCGGACGCGGATATGGACAAGGCGATTGAAGGGGCGCACTTTGCGCTGTTCTTTAATCAGGGGCAGTGCTGCTGCGCGGGGTCGCGCTTGTTTGTGGAGGAGAAGTGCTACGACGAATTCGTGGAGAAGAGCGTAGCGCGGGCGAAGAAGCGGACGGTGGGCAATCCGTTTGACAAGAAGACGGAGCAGGGGCCGCAGGTGGATAAGGACCAGTTTGACAAAGTGATGAGTTACATCGAGATCGGGAAACAGGACAAGGCCAAACTGGTGGCCGGCGGAAACCGCGTGGGCGACAAAGGATATTTCATCGAGCCGACGGTGTTTGCCGACGTGCAGGACAACATGCGGATTGCGCAGGAGGAGATTTTCGGGCCGGTGATGTCGATATTGAAGTTTAAGGATGTTTCGGAAGTGGTGGAGCGGGCGAACAAGTCGCTGTATGGGTTGGCGGCGGCGGTTTGGACGCAGGATATTACCAAGGCCCATGCGATTGCGGATGGCGTGCGTGCGGGGACGGTGTGGGTGAATTGCTATGACGTGTTTGACGCCGCGGCGCCGTTTGGCGGATTCAAGCAGTCGGGGTTGGGACGGGAGTTGGGTGAGTATGGGTTGGCGAATTATACGGAGGTTAAGACGGTGACGGTGAAGTTGTAGGAGAGAGTGGCCAGTGACCGGCGACCGGTGAGGAGATGCGAGGGATTATAGCCGTAAGTCGTAAGTTATAAATTATGAGTCAAGACGTGGCCACCTGAAGGTGGCCGCTACGGAAGGTCAGGGGTCCAGTGCGCTGGGCCCCTCTTTTTTATGGGGATTGTTACGCGACAATATGAGGCGCGGGATTTTGGGCGGCTGCACAAGCTGGACCAGGAGTGTTTTCCGCCGGGGATTTCGTACAGCAAGTGGTCGCTGCATTATTATTTGAGTTTGCCGGGAGCGGATTGCCTGGTGGCGGAAGAGGGGAAACAGATCGCGGGATTTATTCTGGCGGAAGAGAATCCGCCGCTGGGGCACATCATTACCCTGGATGTGGCGGCTGGGTTTCGAAGGAAGGGCGTGGGGACGATGTTGCTGGGGGAGATGGAGCGGCATTTTGCGTTTAAGGGAGTGCAGGCGGTGTTGCTGGAGACGTCGGTGGAAAATGAGAGCGGGATTGCGTTCTGGGTGCGGCATGGATATCGTACGGAGGCGGTGGTGAAGAAATATTATTTGGGGAAGATTGATGCGTACGAGATGAGGAAGAAGATTGGAAGAAGTGGCGAGTGACGAGTGACGAGTGGCGAGCGAGGAGAAGAAAGAAGACATAACGCAGAGTTCGCAGAGGACACGGAGATCGCTGAGAAGATAGACCCAAGAGCACAGCCAGGAATTGCTGTGCCACAAGAAACAGAAGAGCAGAGGAGGGAGTGGCTGTAGAACGAATAACAGAAGAATGTGCCGCGCCTACGGCGCTTTAGGAGTTTTTGGGTTTTGTACCCAGCCCTCACGGGCTGGGCTAAGTTCTGCCGCGCCTCTGGCGCTCGAGAATAAAACTTACCAGGAGAGGGCCTAGTGAACGATTACATGTTGAGTGTGATTTTGGGGGTGGTGGAGGGGTTGACGGAGTTTTTGCCGGTTAGTTCTACGGCGCACCTGCGGATTGCGGAGGCGCTGATGCACATTGATCTGGGGAGCGGGTACTGGAAGATGTACACGATTGTGATTCAGTTGGGGGCGATTCTAACGTTGCCGATTTATTTTCGGGAGAGGATTGCGAAGTTTCTGGCGACGTTTCCAAAGGGGGAGCGCGGGGACCGGACAGTGGTGACGCATCCCTTGAGTTTGGTGGTGATTGCGTTTGTGGTGACGGCGATACCGGCGTTTTTGATGACGAAGATTATTGGGAAGCATCTGGAGAGCCTGACGATTATCGGGAGTGCGCTCTTGATAGGCGGGATTGTGATGTGGTTTGTGGATGCGCGGAATGCGAAGGCGGAGAGGGCAGGAGAGAAGGCGGCGGGCGGAGTGATTCGGATCTGGCACATGGAGGATATGAGTCTGGGGCAAGCGGTTTGGATTGGGGCTTGCCAGATATTGTCGGCGGTGTTTCCGGGGACTTCGAGATCGATGTCCACGATTGCGGCTGGGCAACTGGCGGGGATGTCGAGGGCATCGGCGCTGGAGTTTTCGTTTTTTCTTTCGATACCGACGATGGTTGTGGCCACTTGCTATGACCTTTTGAAGTCGGTGGTGGGAAAGCATGCGGATGCGATTTCGGTGGCG
>DATLVJ010000404.1:0-10509 GCA_035577585.1 Candidatus Limnocylindrales bacterium | reverse complement strand
GACTGGGTGCCGATTCGCGATCTGTTGATCCGGCTCTCTTACCGGCATTCCAACCGCACTCCAGACGCATACCAGAACGACAATGTCACTGACTCCGTGACCGGCGCGCCAGTCGTTTGCAACGACAACACCGACGTGACGTTCACCGCCGACCAGCGATGCCATCGCCGGTTCGACGAGGCCGCGCGCACCTTGAACCGCGGCGATTTCTTGGTGCAATACAGCCCGTCGGACAAGCTGACGGTTTCCGCTTTTGGCGGCACGCTGCAGAACGACTACAACAAGCGCGGCAGCGTCAACAGCCTGACACCGTTGAATTTCCTGACCGGCGCAGCGGCGACTGTTGGGCCTTACTATCTCTATGGCCTGCAGAAGGACATCTCTTACAACTATGGGTTCGACGCGGACTATGCCTTCTCCAACCACGTCACGCTGTATGCCGAATATTCGCGCGAGCATTATTACCAGCGGATGATCACCCGCTATCGCACACCGGCGGGGACAGGCCAGACCATCCTTACCTGCAACGGATGCGACAGTGCCAACAACGATTGGCAAAGTACCGCGACGGATCCCGTTGACGTTTATTCCGTGGGCGTAGACCTTTACCTGAGCAAAAAGGCGTATTTCACGACCTACTACACGCTCTCCGCGGGCAAGGGGAATGTGAACTCGGAGTTTCTGGGCGATCCCACGATCGTGCCGATAGCTCCTGCTACCACGAACCCAAACACATTTCTGCTGACTGGCACGAACGCCGCGACCCCCTACCCGGAAACGGTCGAGCGCAGCCACGAAATTGGCGTGATTTTCAAATACAAGCTGACAGACCGGCTCACTCCACGCATCGAGTATCGCTATCAGCAGTGGGACAACCGGGATTACCAGACGAGCGTGATGACGCCGTACATGGGCTGCGTCAGCCCCATTCCAAACGGACCACCAGTCACGAATAGCGTGCCAGGATGCACCTCACCGATACTGAACGCGAACACTCCTACCCCACAGCCCGGGGCTCCGAGCCCGTTCTACCCTGGCTTTGTGGTCGGCGATCCGTCGGCAGCGCGCTACCTGTTCCTGGGAGTGGACCAGCCGTCGTATCACGCGCACACGGTGATGGCTACGCTGGAATATCGCTTCTAAAAACCATCAGCGACTATGGCGATGATCCACCCTGCCGTAAGGCGCCGGCTTCTCCCAGGGTTGAGGATGTCTGCCCCAGCATGCTTGCCAAACTGTGCCCACACTGTTTGAACTATTGCTTCGGCGATTTTCCGGCATTAGCCAGCTGCTGTTCGGGTTCTGATTTTTGCCAACTGGAATCTGGATTGAACTCGTGCATTGAAATTGCGATTGTTTCCGTCTTCTTTCCAAGATCTTTCTCGTAGACGACTCCGTCTTCGCTCACCACAAACGTCTTCACACCTGAAGTACGATACATCGCGGGATACGCGATGAATGCGAAGCTGGTCATTTTGCCGTCGGCCAGGTAGAGCTTCGCACCGCCCGGAGCATTCTTCCCCTGGCGCGTCAGGATGTGAAAATAGTAACCGCGGAAGGGGACTGGCGTGACGCCCCGGCTCTTAGTGTCATCGTCCGAGACGGCTTGGGCCACCAGCGGACCGATGGGGCTTTGCGGCTCGTTCTCGGCGGTTTTCCAATAAAGACCGTCGTGCTTGCCGGCTTCGCTGTAAATCCGGTGTGCATACTCGCCGTGTTGCTCCGAAAAATATTCCTTCTGTGCCGCCGCCAGTTCGCGGCTAACGTGGATGGCCGAAACCTCGTTGCGGCCGATGCGGCGGAAGAGAATCTCCTGCTTCCCCGCGGCTGTATCGAAATACCAGAGATTGGCTTTATGCACGAGAGGAATCGGGCAAGGCCAGTTGTGCGCGCCGATATACAAGGTGACGCTGCCGTCCGGCTCTTTCACCAGGCGGCTCATCTCTTCGTATCGTTTGGCGAATTCGGCTCGGGACTGCGCGTCCTCGGCTTCGTCTCCCGAAGAAATGATTTCTTTTCCTTCGGGCCCCAGCAGAGCGAGCATGGTTTTTTCGTCGTTGCTTTTCACCGCCGCAAACATGGCTTTGCTGGCCTCTTCCGGGGAGGAGAAAGTTTTCTGTCCCGCTTGCTGGGCAAAAGCCGGCGCCGCAAACAAACCCGCCAGTAAAATCGCAGCGGCGCTCAACCTCAGAGAATTGACCCCACCAGTCACGCAATTCTTTTTATATCCAGCCGGCATAGCACTTCCCTCCTCTTTCGAGTCTTGCGGTCCCTTGAGAAAATCCGAACCAGCGTTTTAGTGGTGCGGCCCGCCTCCACCGTGGGAGCCACCACCACCTCCGCCGCCATGGAAGCCGCCGCCTCCGCCGCCATGCGAACCGCCAAAGCTGGCGCTGCCGCGGGCTGAGTAGCTGCGAGACTCTCCTCCATGGTCGTAGCCGCTGAACGCTCCAGAGTGGACGTTGCTTTCTCCGCGAGGTTGAGCGAACCCGCGTGCCGCGTGGTTGTTTCCCTCAAACGGCCGAGGCGAGCCGCCTGGGCGATTGTAGACGTTGCCGTGGGCCGCGAAACTCCGATCCTGGGGCCGGAATCCGCCCCGGCCGGGAGCGCCTGGGCCGCCGCGTCCGCCGCGGTAATAGACATTGCGGTTATAGAAGGTGGTGCTGTGGGAGAAGTACCGCTCGTGGTTGTAAACAGCGTAATGGTTGTGCCAGTCGTAGCCCCAGTGGCCCCAACCCCAGCCGTAGCCGCCGAAGAAGCCAATTCCGAACCCGACGCCGAAGAACAGGTGCGGTCCGCCATACCAGATTCCTGGATAGGGATACCAGCCCGGCCAAGCGACGATTCCCGGCCCGTAAACGAGCCACGGGTCATAGGCCGGCACATAGACGACGTCGGGAGCCGCCGGCTGGATGATGACTGTGGAGCCCTGCGTGGTTACGGTCTGCTGGGGCGTGGAACTCAGGTTGCCGGCCTGCTGCGCTTTCTGGCGCATCACCTGGATGGCATCCCCCACGTCCTGCTGCTGGTTGTAATACGCATCGCCCAAGGAGGACGTCCAGGAGAGGTTTTTGTCCATGTTGCCGAGCACGGAGGGAAACGCGGCCAGGGCCTTGACGCTGGGGTCCCACGGCTGCTGGTCGACGGCCCGCCCTAGCTCATCGCCCTTCAGGTCTGGATGGTTTTGCACCCAGCGGTCGGCTTCGACTACCTGTTCAGGAAAAGTAGACGCGGAGAGAATCTGGGCCACCAGAGAATCCGGATAAAGGGCGATCGGCGCCACCAGTTGCTGCAACTGTTCGGGAGATTGCGTTTCGTACGGTGGACCCTGCGGAGTTTGCGCGGGAGCGGGCTGATCCTGATCCTGATCCTGAGCCGCGCGAGTACAGAGTGGCGCAGCGGCGAAGAGCAACGCGACGCCCAGCACGATGGCCGAAGCCTTTCTGCCACACGAAGCCAGCAAGGGGAATGCCTTGCGATCGAGTGTGTTCATGTTCGTCAACCTCCGCGCGCCCTGTGCCTCGCGGCGCTCTACCGTCTTAGATGAGCCAGGCGCGATTTGAGTTTCTGTTTTCTTGCGCCGGCGGCCTATCATGTAACGAGGGCGCCAGCTTTCACATTCTATAACCCAAATTCCTGATGGCGGTTGCGCGCTGGCTTGCATCGAACATGTTGGCCATTGCGAAAGATCCGCGCGGCCGCAGTTTCAGCACGACTCCGGGGATTCGTTGACCGCAATCGCGGGCTAACCTATACTTAGGGTTCGGTGTCGCTTGCAGGATTCCCGCTGGGTTCCGCACTGTAATCCATGAAAATTCCGCAGCATGCGCGGGATGGCGTGAAGGAACCCGGATGCGTGTTTTTGGCCCCGCACCATCCGTCTGCCGGACCGGCAACACTCAAATAAATTCACAAGGGTATTGATTTTCGATAAGGGAGAAGACGAATGGCGGACGCTAGCTGCCGTAGAGAACTGGAACTGGAAATTCCCGCCGAAGAGGTTTCCAAAGCTTCCGAAAAAGTTGCCAAAGAATTTGCCAAGATGGCGCGCGTGCCGGGCTTCCGGCCGGGCAAGGCTCCGATTTCGCTGATCAAGCGCCGTTTCGCGGAAGATATCAAGGGCGAAGTTCTGCAGACCCTGGTGCCGGAAACGGTGGAAAAGGCCGTGGCGGAGCAGAAGCTTACGCCTGTCTCGCAGCCGCAAGTGGACAAGCTGGAGTTCAAGGAAGGGGAGCCGGTAAAGTTTCGGGCATCGTTCGATGTGCTGCCGGAATTCACTCTCGCGAACTACAAGAACCTTGAAATCGAAATGCCGGAAATGAATTTGACCGATGAGGATGTCTCCAAGACGCTGGCGGAAATGCAACAGCGCGCCGCGGCGTTCACTCCGGTGGAAGGCCGCACCGTTGAGAACGACGATTTTGTGCAGGTGAAGCTGCACGGCACGCCCGAAGGCGAGGGCGATCCGCTGGATGCGGAAAGCGTGCTGTGCCACGTCGGAGCCGAAGAGACGATGGAGCCGTTCAACGAGAACCTGCGCGGGGCAAATGTGGGCGATCACAAGGATTTTGACGTCAACTATCCCGCGGACTATCCGGACGCGAAACTCGCGGGAAAACTCTTCCACTATTCCGTGGATGTGCTGGGAATCAAGACGAAGAAACTGCCTGAGTTGAACGACGAATTCGCGAAGGACGTCAGCGACGCCACTTCGCTCGACGAGCTCAAGACCAAGATCAAGGAAAGCCTGGAGCATGAGCGTGATCATCGCCAGAAAGATTTGCAGCGCGAAAAAGTGATTGGCGAGCTGGTAAAGTTGCACGACTTTCCGGTACCCGAATCGCTGGTCGAGCATCAAATGGACGTGCGGCTGGAACGCGTGGTTCGTTCGTTGGCGCAGCAGGGCGTGGATCCCCGGGCTGTCAATATCGACTGGGTGACCCTGCGCAAGCGGCAGGAAGACCGCGCAAAGGATGACGTGAAGGCCGAACTGGTGATTGACCGTATTGCCACCGAAGAGAAAATCGATGCCACCGACGAGGAACTGGACCATGAGCTTGAACACATGGCCGGCCATTCGGGTGAATCTGCGGAAGTGCTGCGCGCTCGTTTGACAAAGCAGGGTGCGCTCGATAGGATGAAAGCGAAGCTGCGGAGTGACAAGACGATTGACTGGCTGGCGCAGAACGCCAGTGTCAAAACGGTAGCCGCGGCAAGCGCCAAGTGATCCTGACCCCGCTCCCACGAGCCAAATTTTTCCTATGAAAAACTACGAAGAACCGACCTATCACGCGACCACTCTGATACCTATGGTGGTGGAACAGACCAGCCGGGGCGAGCGCGCTTACGACATTTACTCGCGCCTCCTGAAAGAGCACATCATCTTTATTGGTACACCGATTGATGACCACGTTGCCAACCTGGCCACCGCGCAGATGCTGTTCCTGCAGGCCGAGGACCCGGAAAAAGACATTCAGCTGTACATCAATTCACCGGGCGGCTCCATCACCGCGGGCTTTGCGATTTATGACACAATGCAGTTCGTGAAGCCGGACGTGGTGACCACCTGCGTCGGCCAGGCGGCTTCGATTGCCGCCGTGCTGCTTGCCGGCGGTTCGCCGAAGAAGCGCTTTGCCCTGCCGAATGCTCGCATTCTGATTCACCAACCGTGGATGAGCGGGCTTGGCGGCCAGGCCACCGACATTGACCTGCACGCGAAAGAGATTCTGCGCATGCGGACCACCATCAATACCATCCTTTCCAAGCACTCCGGCCAGCCCGTGGAACGCATCGAAAAAGACGTGGAACGCGATTACATCATGAATCCCGAGCAGGCCAAGGAATACGGGATGATCGACGAGATTATCTACAAGCACCGATAGAAATTCGCCGCTTGCCGGCCGGGCCGGGGGCGGAAAGAAATCCACAAGCGTTTCTATTTGACGGCAGGGGTCACACTTTCTCTTTCACCCGGGGGAAAAATCGGCCTAGAATGGTATTCAACGTCTCCGGAAGCTGAGCCGGAGGAGAGGCCCGCACACACGTGAAAAAATATACCCCAGACGAACCGCTTCGCTGCTCCTTCTGCCACAAGACGCAGGAGCAGGTGGAGAAGCTCATCAGTTCGCCTTCGGATTATCCCCGGGCGTACATCTGCAATGAGTGTGTGGGCGTTTGCCAGACGATTCTGGAAGATGAGAAGCGGGAACAAGCCGCGGCCCCGGCGCGCCGGTTGCCTCGCCCGCCAGAGATCAAGCAGTTCCTGGACAGCTACGTCATCGGCCAGGACCGCACCAAAAAGAAATTGGCTGTCGCCGTATACAACCACTACAAGCGCATCTTCCTGAACAAGCAGCCGGGGGAAGTCGAACTCAGCAAGTCCAACATTCTTCTGATCGGACCCACAGGCACCGGCAAGACCCTGCTGGCGCAAACGCTCTCGCGCATGCTGGATGTGCCGTTCGCGATTGTTGACGCGACCACTTTGACGGAAGCTGGCTACGTCGGCGAGGACGTCGAAAATATTATTTTGAAGCTGTTGCAGGCTGCCGACGGGGACGTTCAGAAGGCCCAGCAAGGCATCATCTATATCGATGAGATCGACAAGATCGCCAAGAAGGACGAAAACCCCTCCATCACCCGCGACGTCAGCGGCGAGGGCGTCCAACAGGCGCTGCTGAAGATTCTCGAGGGCACTGTTGCCAATGTGCCTCCCCAGGGCGGGCGCAAGCATCCTCACCAGGAATTTACCCCGGTGGATACTACGAACATCCTATTTATCTGCGGCGGCGCATTCGTGGGCCTGGAAAAATTGATCGAAAAGCGCGTTGGACGCCGTTCGCTGGGCTTCCATACCGAGTCTGGAGCGACCTCGGCGCAGCGCCGCAACACGGAATTGCTGGAACAGGTTCAGCCCGGCGATCTGATTCGCTATGGACTAATTCCGGAATTTGTCGGCCGCCTGCCTGTCGCCGGCGTCATGAGCGACCTGGACAAGGGCGCGCTGATGAAGATTTTGACCGAGCCGAAGAACGCGCTGATGAAACAGTACCAGCGGCTGTTTGAATTTGAAAACGTGCGGCTGCGGTTCACCGACGACGCACTGGAGACGGTCGCGGAGTTGGCTCTTCAGCGCAAAGTCGGCGCGCGCGGCTTGCGTATGATCCTCGAAGACCTCATGCTGGAGTTGATGTATCACCTGCCGATGCAGAAGAGAGTGCGAGATTTTGTGGTCACCGCCGAAATGGTCCGCGGCCACGAAATCAACTGGAGTTTGCTCGAGAAAGCCGGCTAACGGCTTCTTGGGCGTCTGAGGAAGTTCAGGGGCCTGCATGTTCACTCGTGAGAAACAGGAAATGAAACGCGTACCCATGATGCCGGTGCGCGATATGGTCATCTTTCCGCAGCAGATGACACCGTTTATCGTCGGCCGCGAAGCCAGCGTTCGTGCGCTCGAAGAAGCGCTTGCCGGCGACAAAAAGATTTTTCTTTCGACCCAGCATGATGCGTCGATTGACGATCCGAAGCCCGAAGAGATTTACGCCGTCGGAACCCTCGCGAACATCGTCCAGAGCGTGAAACTGCCGGACGGCAATATAAAGGTGCTGGTCGAAGGCGTCGAACGCGCTCGTTCGCTTTCCATTACTTCCGAGGAAGGCTTCTTTCGGGCAAACATTCGCCTCCTCGCGGCAAAAATTGAAGCCACTCCCCAGGTTGAGCAACTCGTCCAGAAAGTCACCGGCCTCTACGAGCAGTTCATCAAGCTTTCGCAGAGCCTGAATTACGACACGATGATCGCCGCGGCGCGTGTAGACGATCCTTCGCGTCTTTCGGACACGATTGCAGCAAATCTCCAGCTGCCCGTGGACGAAAAGCAGGATCTGCTCGAAACCGCGGACCCGCTGGAGCGCCTGAACCGCGTATCCGACATTCTGGAAATTGAGCTGGAAAAGCTGAACGTCGACCGCAACATCAACACCCGCGTGAAGCGCCAGATGGAGCGCGCGCAAAAAGAGTATTACCTGAACGAAAAGCTCAAGGCCATCCAGAAGGAACTTGGGCGCGGCGAGAAAAACGAAATCGAAGAGTTGAAGAAAAAGATCGATTCCGCCGGCATGCCCAAGGACGTTCTCGAAAAGGCCAGCACGGAGCTAAAGCGCCTGGAATTGATGCCGCCGATGTCCGCGGAATCCACCGTCAGCCGCAACTATATTGACTGGCTGCTCGCCGTGCCCTGGAAGAAGCGTTCGAAAGAGATTCGCGACATCAAAGCCGCCGAGGATATCCTCAACACGGAACATTACGGCCTTGAAAAAGTGAAAGACCGCATCCTGGAGTTTTTGGCCGTCCGCCAGCTCGTGAAGAATCCCAAAGGCTCCATCCTTTGCTTCGTCGGGCCTCCTGGCGTTGGCAAGACTTCCTTGGCCATGTCCATCGGCCATGCCACCGGCCGCAAATTTGTCCGCGTTTCCTTGGGCGGCGTGCGCGATGAAGCGGAAATTCGCGGCCACCGACGCACTTACATCGGCGCCCTGCCGGGCCAGATTATTCAGATGATGAAAAAGGCCGGCACCGTCAATCCGATTTTTGTCCTCGATGAAGTGGATAAAATGTCCACCGACTTCCGCGGCGACCCGTCGGCGGCCCTGATGGAAGTCCTCGATCCGGAACTCAATCACGGGTTCACGGATCACTACCTGGACGTCGAATACGATCTTTCGAAAGTGATGTTCGTCTGCACCGCGAATGTGATGCACACGATTCCGCAGCCGCTGCAGGATCGCATGGAAATCTTGCGCCTGCCCGGCTACACCGAGCAGGAAAAGCTGGAAATCGCCAAGCGCTTCCTGGTAAAGCGAGCTCGCGAAGCCACCGGCCTGACGGAGAAGAATCTCACATTCACCGATGACGGCCTGCTGCACATGATCCGCCACTACACACACGAAGCGGGTGTCCGAAACCTGGAACGCGAGATTCAGAATATCGCGCGGAAAATGGCTCGCCGAGTGGTTGCCGATGGCCCCGAAACCACGGTCGAGATCACGCCCTTGAACATAAACGATTATCTCGGCGTGCTGAAGTTCCGGGAATTCTGGCTTGAAAAGCAGAATGAAATCGGCCTGACCACTGGCTTGGCGTGGACGGAGGTCGGCGGCTCCGTGCTGGCCGTCGAAGCCACCACCATGGAAGGAAAAGGCCGCCTGACGCCCACCGGGAAGCTCGGCGAAGTGATGCAGGAATCCGCGCAAGCCGCCATGAGCTACGTCCGCTCGCGCACCGCCGCTCTCGGCCTGGAAAAAGATTTCTACCGCACGCTCGATATCCACGTGCATGTGCCGGAAGGCGCCATCCCCAAGGACGGCCCCTCCGCGGGAATCACTATCTGCAACTCGATTGTCAGCGCGCTGACGAAGAACCCGGTACGCTGCGATGTTGCGATGACCGGCGAAATCACCCTGCGCGGCAAGGTTTTGCCCATCGGCGGCGTGAAGGAAAAGCTCCTGGCCGCCCACCGAATGGGCTTGCGTACCATCATCCTTCCGAAGGATAATGAGAAGGACCTAGCGGAAATCCCCCAGGAGATCCTCTCCAGCCTCAAGATGCACTTCGTGGAAACTATGGATGAAGTGTTGCAGATCGCGCTGGAGCGGCCCATCGTGCCGCTTGTAGGAACCGGGGTTGCGCCTGTCGCAGAGCCGTTTACCACTGGCGCCGACAAAGATACGAGTTTGACAAACTAAGCATCTTAATCCGGGAGCAGTCTGCACCTGCAGCCTGCAGGCAATTCCCGCTTCGAGAGGCTTCTGGTTGCAGATAGTTTGGTTGCCCGCCCTGGCGAAAGGTCTTTTTCGCCGGAAGGTACACCACCACGCAGTCCAGTTCCAGGTTGTAGTCGGTCAAGGAACAATCAACCAAAACTTAAAGTTAGGATATATGGCAAAAGAAACGAGTACAGAAGGAAACAATCAAATCAGCATCAGCCTGGCTGAGCTGAAAGAAAAAAACATCACCGACCTGGCTAAAATCGCCAAGGAATTGAACATTCCCGGCGCCAGCGGGATGCGCAAGCAGGAGTTGATCTTCCAGATCCTCCGCGCGCAAACCGAAAAGAACGGTTTGATTTTCTCCGAAGGTGTCCTCGAATGTCTCCCCGATGGTTTCGGTTTCTTGCGCGCCCCTGAGTACAATTACCTCCCGGGTCCGGACGACATCTACGTCTCGCCGTCACAGATCCGCAAGTTCGATCTTCGCACCGGTGACACCGTCTCCGGCCAGGTTCGCCCACCGAAAGACGGCGAGCGCTACTTCGCTCTGATCAAGGTCGAAGCCGTCAATTTCGAAGATCCCGAAGTCGCCCGCAGCAAAATATTTTTCGATAACCTGACGCCGCTCTATCCTCAGGGCCGGCTCAAAATGGAAACCACCAAGGAGAATATGACGGGCCGCGTTCTCGATCTTCTCTGTCCCGTCGGCAAAGGCCAGCGCGGCCTGGTCAACGCGCCGCCGCGC
>DATLVJ010000403.1:0-2037 GCA_035577585.1 Candidatus Limnocylindrales bacterium | reverse complement strand
GCGGATGGCGATGAATTCCATCTCTGGCGTGATGATGCCGGCGCGGGCGTAGGCGAGTTGCGTGACGACTTTGCCGGGCTTTGCGCGCAATGTGCGGCGGCGCTGGCTGGTGAGGCCGGGGAATTCAATCAGGCGATTCTTTTCCGCTTTGCTGGCGTATTCGGCGTGTTTGCCGGAGAGATAACCGTTGTCCTGCGGCTTCACTTCGCGACCGTCGTATTCCTCCACGTCGCCCCGTTTCAAAATCCAGTCGCGGCGCAGCGCGGGCAAGCCTTCCTCGGACGTGCCTTTGAAATCAGAATCGCCCCATGGCCCGGAGCAGTCATAAACGCGCACGGGCGCATTTTTCTCGATCGCGCCGGTGTAGGATTTGGTGTCGCTGACTTCGATCTCGCGCATCGGCACGCGGACATCCGGATGCAGGCTGCCCGGCACGTACACGCGCTGGGAATTGGGAAGGCGCTCGCTGCTTTGCGGTTCTAGGGACTCTTTAGTTGCGATCATAAATCAGCCGTTGATTGTTCACCCGAGGAGGCAAGCGTTGGAAGAAATCGGCTCTAAGTAAGCAGTCCCTTCGTCGGCATTACCCGGATCAGGTTCAATGGGTCTGGCGCGCTCCCGCGCGGCACTCTCAGCCTCTGCCCGATTTGGGCCGGTTGGCTCCCCGTATTAGTCCTGAACACTAGGGCGAAGGTGAGTCGACGTCAAGGGGCGGTGAAGCGCCTGGTTCCATCAAGTTTTGATCACTGTTCCCAAGTGTAACGGACCGTGTATAACAATTTTCGCTCTTCGTCAGGTTTCAGCGGCACGCGGAACTCAATCTTCTGAGCGTCCAATTTCTTGAACTCATCTGACTTTGTCCGAATCTCCCAATTGACCCACCGGTACAGGTGTTCAACGACCCGGACTTCGATGTTTTCAGTCTTGTGATTTCGCAGCGTGATCTCAAACGACTCATCAATCAATGGCGGTTCGTCCGTTTTGCCGCTCGCGCCTGGAATTGGGAGCCCGGTGGTTGGATCATTCTCGGGGCTTCCCCGGTTTATGTTTACCCTGAAGTTTGTCCGCTTGCGCTCGCCGATCACATCAAAGACATTGCCGGTGAACAGGCGAACGACTTCGTCACGCGGCGTATGTTTGATGGTGTTTTCACCGGTAAACTCCATCTGGCCATCGGTATTGCGGCGATAGATCCTGATCCTCCCTTTCGGCAGCGGGATGCCGAGATGATTGGCGGCGGAATTGGCGAACTCTCGAAAGGCCCATATTTTCGGGTTGCTCACGGTACCGTACTCCGGTTGGCCGATGACAGCTACCGATACCCATTGCTGATCAATATCGCTGGAAGCCCCGTCGTAGATGTAGAGCAAATCAGATTTGACGCCACCAGCCCGGATGAACTCCACCTGTTTCTTCTCCCGATCGAGCAACGTCGCAGGCCGTTCCAATGTATAAAGATGATATTCATCAAACGACTTTTCGGCCACCGGCGGAGTCAGCCCGGTCCCGCCACCACCGATGCCGCCGAAGGCCATACGACCCGCAATCCGGTTCTGGATTTTATTCACGTCCCCGGCCATCAATTTGATTCTGGCATTCTTAAATTCCCGGCCGCTGCGATTGTCCATCGTGATCCAGCCTGTAAGGTCGAGACTGCTGCCTCCCTCGGGCAAAACGAGGTTGTAATCGGATTCCCAACTCATTTCACCCGTCACATAGCTGATTTCCGCATCGAATTTCGCCGCTTTCGCGGATTCGATCACCCAATCGAGCGCGGGCTTCAAAATGGCCCCATCCCCCAGTGCGGGAAAGATCGGCTGCCCGGGCAGGTCGAATCGCAGTTTGCCGTCGACTTCCACAATGTGCTGCAACGAAAGGCCGTCGTAGCCATTATAACCGTTCAGCCGCGGATCGAAGTAGCCGCTGCGAATGACGCGGCCGTGGATCAATTTCGTACTCGTCCTGCCACCGTCGGAATTCTTGACTTCGAAGTCTATGAACTTGCCTTCGTTCAATTCCAACAAGCGCTCTTGGGAA
>DATLVJ010000402.1:0-7830 GCA_035577585.1 Candidatus Limnocylindrales bacterium | reverse complement strand
CTGCACATCGGCAGAGCGGCACAATTCCGTACCCTTCGGCGGATGGGTAAATCGCAGCCAGCTGCTGGTTGGCATCAGCGGCCGTTCAGCAAGTGCTGTCTCGACTCCTTTCTTGACTTTCTTTCGCTAAGAAGGTAATTGATGCCCTGCAGAAAGGTTTGGCCGGGCAAGTGAACCAGAATCACGAAGTCTCCGCACGTTCGTCATTACACGATTCCGAGCGGGCAAGATCGCACGATCGCTCCTCCTGGAGGATGGATGATGACCTGGACGCAAGTGTACGATCCTCTTGGCCACTGGTGGCTTTCGACGCTGGTTGCCGCGCTGCCAATCGTCGTGCTGCTCGGGCTGCTCGCCGGCCTCAAGGTCCGCCCACACTGGTGTGCCATCGCCGGGGCCACGACGGCCGTTCTTTGCGCGATATTTGTATTTGGAATGCCTACTAAGCTGGCCGTGGCCAGCTTTCTGTATGGCAGCGCGTTCGGCCTGCTGAAAATCGTCTGGATCGTTATTGCCGCGGTCTTCCTCTACGATATTTCCGTCGAAACCGGCCAGTTTGAAATCATGAAGCAGTCTGTTGCCACGATCACGCCGGACCGTCGGCTGCAACTGCTCCTCGTGGCCTTCTGCTTTGGCGCGTTCATCGAAGGCGCAGCAGGCTTCGGTGCTCCCGTCGCCATTGCCGGGGCGTTCATGATCGGCCTGGGGTTCAAGCCGTTCCACGCCGCGGCGCTGAACCTGATCGCCAACACCGCGCCCGTTGCCTGGGGCGCCATCGGCACGCCCGTGCACACGCTTGCGGTCGTCACCGCGCTCCCCGAAAGCGATCTGAACGCAATGATCGGTCGCATCCTGCCGTTTACGGCGATTCTGGTGCCGTTCTGGTTGGTGCGCGTGATGGTCAGCTGGTCGGAAACCTTCGAAGTGCTGCCCGCGATTCTTGTCGTGGGCCTCTCCTTCGCCGGCATGCAATTTTTCTGGTCCAACTATATGGACAGCAACCTGGTGGACATCGCCGCCGGCGTCACCTCCATGCTTGCCACGGTCATCTTCCTCCGCTTCTGGAAACCGAAACGCATCTGGCGATTTGAGGATGAACGAGAAGCTGATTTAGCTCTGAAAAATGCCGCGGCACCAGCGGCGCCCGCAAAGCCCGTCATCGCTGATCAGATGGACGAAGAGTGGGACGTTCGCAAGCTTCAGCAGACCGCTCCAATCACCAGCCACACCGGCGGACAAATCGCCAAAGCCTGGCTCCCCTTCGCTATTCTCTCTGTCTTCGTTCTCGTGTGGGGGCTTCCAACCATCAAGAAAGCGATGGGAAGTGCAACCACGCCCAGCTTCAAGACCGGCGGCTGGGAAGTGCCTTATCTCCATAAAGCGGTTTTCCGCGCGCAACCGGTGGTCGCCAAGCCCACCGCGGAAAACGCCAAGTTTGATTTCAACTGGCTGACCGCCACCGGCACTGGCTGCTTCCTCGCCGCGATTTTCTCCGGCATCATTCTCGGCGTAAAACCCGGAAAGCTGGCGCAGATTTTCGGCCACACCCTTTTCCGAATGCGCTTCGCCATCGTCGCCATGTCTTTCATGTTGGGATTGGGCTACGTCACGCGATATTCAGGCATGGATGCTGTCTTAGGTTTAGCCTTCACACGAACCGGCTGGCTCTTTCCCTTTTTCGGCACCTACATCGGTTGGCTCGGCGTCGCATTGACCGGCAGCGACACCTCCTCCAACGCTTTGTTCGGCGGCTTGCAACGCATCACCGCTGAGCAGCTTAACTTGAGCCCCATCTTGATGTGCGCCACCAACAGCGCCGGCGGCGTCATGGGCAAAATGGTGGACGCGCAATCGATTTGTATAGCCACTGCCGCCACCAATCAGGTCGGAAACGAGGGCATCATTTTCCGCTTCGTGTTTTGGCATTCCGTGGCGCTTGCAGCTGTCGTTGGTGTGATCGTGATGCTTTACGCCTATGTTTTCCCGCAATTCATCCCACACGGTTTGACGTTCGTGCACTGATGCGGCAAGCTGCTCTGCGGGACCCCTGCCGCGGGGGATAAAGTTTCATTCCCGGAAAGGCGACCGTGGACGCCCGCATTTTTCAGGAACTCCGCTCCATCGTCGGAGCACATGGCCTGGTTTCTTCGCCCGAAGAACTTCACACCTACGAATGCGACGGACTGACCAATTTTCGCGTCATGCCCCTCGCGGTTCTGCTTCCATCGGACACCCAGCAGGTTCAGGCGATTGTGCGGGTGTGCCATCGAGAACGCATCCCCTTCGTCGCTCGTGGCTCCGGCACCGGCCTCAGTGGTGGCGCGCTACCGGTTGAAAACGGCGTGGTCATCAGCCTGGCGCGGATGAATCGCATCCTCGAAGTGGATTATTCCAACGCGCGCGTGGTCGTTGAACCCGGAGTCATCAATATTGACGTGACCGGGCGCGTGCAACCTAACCAATATTTTTATGCGCCGGATCCTTCGTCACAATCTGTCTGCAGCATCGGCGGCAACGTGGCGGAAAATTCCGGTGGCGCGCACTGCCTGAAATACGGATTCACGACGACGCACGTTCTCGGCCTCGAAGTTGTTCTTCCGGACGGGTCGCTGGTCCACCTCGGCGGAAAATGCCTGGACATGCCGGGCTACGACCTCATGGGCGTTTTCGTCGGCTCCGAAGGCACGCTCGGCATCGCCACGAAAGTCACTCTGCGGATCGTAAAGCGCCCGGAATGCATTCGCACGCTCCTCGCCGCTTTTGACGGCACCAACGAAGCCGGCGCCGCGGTCAGCGACATCATCGCCGCCGGAATGCTTCCCGCTGCCATCGAAATGATGGACAACCTGGCCATTCAAGCCGCGGAAGCCGCCGTCCACCCGAACTATCCCGACTGCGGCGGGTTGCTGCTCGTCGAACTCGATGGCCCGGTCGCCGAAGTCGAAGCCCTGATGCGCGACGTTGACGAAATTTGCCGCAAAAACGGCGCCTGGGAAGTTCGCCTCGCGCAGACCGACACCGAGCGCATGCTCGTCTGGAAAGGCCGCAAAGCAGCCTTCGCGGCTATGGGCCGCATTTCGCCGAATTACATTGTGCAGGACGGCGTCATTCCTCGGACCGCCCTGCCCCGCGTGATGAGCGAGATCGCTCGCCTCAGCGCGGAGACGGGAATTCGCGTTGCCAACGTCTTCCATGCCGGCGACGGCAATCTACATCCGCTGGTCCTCTACGACCGCCGCATTCCCGGACAGGAGCAGGCCGCTGAGAAGCTTTCCTACCGCATTCTGGAACTCTGCCTGGAGGCGGGCGGCTCCATCACCGGCGAACACGGCGTCGGCGAAGAAAAGAAGCTCATGATGTCGAAAATGTTCAGCGAGCCGGACCTCGACACGATGCAGCGGGTGCGCTGCGCGTTCGACCCGCTGCAGCTTTCGAATCCTACAAAGATTTTCCCGACTCCTCGCCTTTGCGGGGAAAAACCGGGCGAGTACGTCGCGCATCCCCTCGAAACCGCCGGAATCGCCGAGCGCTACTGACCAGAAATGATGCACCACTTCCACGGCCATGCTGAAAACTAGCTCCTTCGAAGAAAATCTTCGCGCCGTCGTTGGCCCCAAAAACCTGCGCACAGTTTCGGCCGCCGACGCAGTCTTCGGAGTGGATCCTCAATTCGTCGCCAAACCCGAGGATGAAAAGCGGTTGGCCGCCACTCTCGCCCTCGCAAACAATGCTGGAATCGCACTCGTCCCTCGCGGAGGCGGCACGAAACTCGACTGGGGTAACCCGCCGAAAGCAGCTCAATTGATTCTCTCGACCGCTCGCCTGAATCGAATTGTGGAACATGCCTGGGCCGATCTCACCGTAACGGTCGAAGCTGGTTGCACGCTCCAATCGCTGCAAGAAACTCTGGCGCAACACGGCCAGCGCCTCGCCATTGACGCCCTCTGGCCCGAGCGCGCCACCGTCGGTGGGATTCTCTCCACCAACGACAGCGGTTCACTCCGCTTGCGCTTCGGCGCTCTCCGCGACCTGATCATCGGCGTCACCGTCGCTCTCCCCGACGGCACGCTCGCCAGCAGCGGTGGCAAAGTCGTAAAAAACGTCGCCGGCTACGACCTGCCGAAACTCGTTACCGGCGCTTATGGAACGCTCGGCATCATCACCCGGGCCGTTTTTCGCCTGCACCCCCTGCCCCGGGCCACAAAAACCTTTTCCTTCACCTCAGAAAATTTTTCTGCCCTGCAGCAACACATCCTCGCCATTCAGGATTCGCAGCTTGCCCACACCTCTCTGCAGGTTCGATGCTCAGCCAATGTGCTACCCTCAGCGGACATCCTGTTCGAAGCCACGGACGCAGGCCTCGCGGCGCAAGAATCCCAGGTGCGAAAACTTCTTGTCCCGGCGCGGGTGGAACAATCTTCCGGGAACCCGTGGAATGCGCGGCAGGAACTGTGGAACGCGCCAACCAAGACGGCTCTTTTGGCCAAAATCACTTTGCTTCCCACGGATTTCGCAAAGACGCTCGGCTCACTGCAATCTCTTTGCGAGTCACGAAAAATTAACTGGCGAATCGTTCTCCAGGCCACGGGAATCGGAATGCTCCGCCTTGAAGGCGAAGCGACTCAGCTTTCCGTGGCGGTGGAACAACTTCGAGCCGAGCTGCAATCCCGCGGAGGCTCCCTGGTCGTGCTTCGCCGTCCCCCAGATCTAAACTCGATGGACGCATGGGGGAATGCCGGCGACGGCGTTTCCCTGATGCGAGCCGTCAAGCATCAGCTCGATCCTGAAAACACGTTGAACCCAGGCCGATTCGTAGGGGGAATTTAGCCGCATGGCGAACGAGACTCAGGGCACGAATTTGACTGGCGCCTTCGACGCGCACCATACCCCATCCCTCGATCTCATGGAAAAGTGCGTTCACTGCGGCTTCTGCCTGCCCGCGTGCCCCACTTACACGCTCTGGGGCCAGGAAATGGACTCTCCGCGCGGCCGCATCTACTTGATGAAACTCGCTCTCGAAGGCAAAGCGGAGATGAACAAAAGCTGGGTCAGCCACTTTGATTCCTGCCTCGGCTGCGTCGCCTGCATGCCCGCCTGTCCCTCCGGCGTCGATTACGGAAAATTGATTGAGGCGACGCGCGCCCAAATCGAACGCAATTACCAGCGCCCTGCTGCCGAAAAATTGCACCGCCGCTTCCTGTTCGAAACATTCACCAAGCCCGGCCGGATGAGACTCCTGCGTTGGCCCCTGTTGGCCTACCAGAAGAGCGGCGTGCAGGCCGCACTGCGGACTCTAGGCGTCTTCAAAGCTTTGCCGAAAACTGTCGCCGCCATGGAGGCCCTGCTCCCCACCGCCTCGCCGATCGAACCGGTGGCAAACATCACGCCCGCTCAAGGGGAACAGCGCAAACGCGTCGGCCTGCTCCTCGGCTGCGTCCAGCGCACTTTTTTCTCGCACGTAAACGCCGCTACCGCCCGCGTCCTCGCCGCCGAAGGCTGCGAAGTGGTCGCGCCACCGGAACAAACTTGCTGTGGTGCGTTATTCGTTCATGCGGGGGAAGAAGAACAGGCGCAGGAACTTGCGCGAAAGACAATTGAAGTATTCGAGCAGGCGGACGTGGAAACCATCGTGATCAACGCCGCAGGCTGCGGCTCCAACGTCAAGGAGTACGGCCACCTGCTCCGCGATGACCCGGAATACGCCGACCGCGCCAAACACTTTGCCGCCAAGTGCCGGGACATCAGCGAAGTTCTCGTCGGCCTTTCACCGCGCGCCGAACGCAAAGCCCTCAAATCACGTGTCGCGTTCCACGATTCCTGCCACCTGCAGCATGCCCAGGGCGTCCGCGCACAACCCAGGACTCTGTTACAGCAGATCCCTGGCGTGCAATTGCTCGAAATTCCCGAATCGCCCATCTGTTGTGGTTCCGCCGGGATCTACAATCTCGTCCAACCCGAAGCCGCTTCTGAACTCGGGGACCGCAAAGCCCGCCTCATCGCCCCGTTGCAGCCCGATGTAGTGGTCACAGGGAATCCTGGCTGCCTGCTGCAACTCCAGGCCGCGCTCGCTAAAGCCAATCACCCAATCCCCGTGCTGCACACGATTCAGTTGCTCGACGCTTCCATCCGCGGCTTATCGTTGGACTCGCTGGGCTGACGGAGCCTTTTTTGAGTGCGGGAGCCCAACTCCAGCTTTCACGGTGAAACCCGCAACTCCCAAGCAAACTCTCGCCTCAATCATTCCATCGCAAGAGCGTGCCGACCGGGTCGGGCCTCGGTCAAAGAAAATCGAGCGCAGACATCCCCTTGCATGTGGTTGACGACACGGCGAGCGCTCGGAATGTCAAGGAATCAAAAAAGAGAAGAGAACAAACGGTGAAGGTATGGCGGAGAGGGTGGGATTCGAACTTGAGGCGTTTTGCGGGCGTCCGAGCCCGCTGCCGAAATCCCGGCGAAACCGGGACCACGGTATTCATGGCGGAGAGGGTGGGATTCGAACCCACGGTAGGGATTAACCTACACACGCTTTCCAAGCGTGCGCCTTAAACCGCTCGGCCACCTCTCCGCACGACTGCGCAACTTTTTAACTTTAGCAGAAATCGATTCCATGCGCATGGCTCGGCAGCGGGGATTTTTGCAGGCTGCGCCACGAAAATCTCATTTCTTCCGCGGAAACACGATTTTGCGCGTCGCCGCCTCTCAAGTAGACTAATAAGGTTGTCCACACCATTCCGGGGTGGTGCAATTGGTAGCACATGGGCCTTTGGAGCCTAGAATCCTGGTTCGAGTCCAGGCCCCGGAACCAATCCGATTCCTGTCCTTCGGCGAAACCCACTCAACTACTTTGTTGAAAATCGGAAAATCGTTGTTGAATGATATGGCTTGCTCGGAAATAGAGTCGTGGATGGAAAGCCCGCATGGTTCGGCGAATCCGGAAAATGCTGTGTCTCCAGGCAAAACGCGTACCGTTGCTCGTACACTTTTCCTCCCTTCCCGTGCGCCGTCCCGTCCAGAAAATTCCCCGTGTAAAACTGTATTCCCGGCTCCGTCGTCAAAACTTCCAGCACGCGTCCGCTCTTCGGATCGCGCGCCACCGCCGCCAGCTCTATCCCCGAAAATCCGGTCTTCCTGTCCAAAACCCAGTTGTGATCGTATCCCCGCCCAAGCTTCAACTGCTCATCCGTTCCGTTGATCCGCTCGCCAATCGCCACCGGTTTCAAAAAGTCAAAGGGTGTGCCTCTCACCCCGCGAAGCTCGCCTGTCGGGATCAACCCGGAATCCACCGGCGTAAATTTGCTGGCATTCAACTGCAAGGTCTGCGAAAGAATGTCGCCATTTCCCTGCCCCGCAAGATTGAAATAGCTGTGATTCGTCAGATTCACAACGGTAGGCTTGTCCGTACTGGCGTTGTACTCAATCTTTAGTTCATTCTTCGCATTCAACAAGGTAAACACCACCGTCGCGTTCATCGTCCCTGGAAATCCTTCCTCTCCGTCCGGACTCGTATACGTGAACTCAATCGCCAAACCTTCTTTGCTCGGGACTTCCTTTGCCGTCCACATTTTCTTGTCAAAGCTGAGCAATCCGCCATGCAGGGTGTTCTCGCCATTGTTCTTTGGCAGCGTATAAGTTTTCCCCGCCAGCGTGAAACTCCCGTGCGCAATCCGGTTGGCGTAACGCCCCACGGTCCCACCAATGTGCGCCGTCCCATCCTCGTATTCCTTCGCCGTTTCGAACCCCAGCACAACGTCCGCCAATTTCCCCGCCCGGTCCGGCACCTTGATACTCACCACGGTCGCGCCGTAATTTGTGATCGCCACCGTCATCCCG
>DATLVJ010000401.1:0-2044 GCA_035577585.1 Candidatus Limnocylindrales bacterium | reverse complement strand
TGATGAATCACGACGCAGTCTAGCATACGCTGCACGACCGATCTGTCCGGTCCCAAATGAAGCTTTTGACTTCCTTGGGCTGCCCCGTAATGAAAGTTTCGTCAGCACAGCATGAAAATTCCTCGTTGCCGGTCAGGATTGCCTCCGATTATGCTAACGTGTCTGGAAGAGGAGCACTCGGTGTCCGGCACGGAAGCCCCGCAGACAACAGTATTCCGCATTTCCGGCTCGAACTTCAGCCTGCGGCTGATCGCTGCAGCAATTATCCTGCTGTTTCTTTACTATGCCGCGGGCGTCGTCATCACGTTGCTGCTTTCGGTCTTGATCGCTTATTTTCTGGACCCCGCCGTCGAATTCCTGGAGCGGTTTCGAGTCCCCCGGACGATTGGCGCGCTGGTTCTGGTCCTGCTTCTGATTCTGGTTATCGCTGCGGCTGGCTATACCCTCTGGCTTCGCACCTCGGATTTTGCCGCCGATTGGCCCAAATACAGGGATATCTTGCGCTCTGCTACGACCACCGTGCAGGGAAATATCAACCGCCTCGAGGGCAGCGTCAACGATCTGACCAGCACCGGTGAAACGCCAAAATTGGTTGTTCCCCACGAGGACAGCGGCGCCGTCCGCAATCTGGTGGTTCGCGGCATCGGCTCGTTGTACGCCCTGGTGCTGGAGGCCACTTTCGTTCCTTTTCTCGTTTTCTTCATGCTGGCCCAGAAACGCGAAGTCTGGCACGGCACACTGCAATTGTTCCCCGTCAGCCGCCGCAACCAGGTAAAGGAAACTCTTGAAGACTTGCGGGACGTCCTGCGCGACTACCTGATTGGTATGTCCGTGGTCACCCTGGTTGTGATCGCGATGAGCAGCATTTTCTTCCTGATCCTGGGCCTCGATTACCCGGTCCTTGCCGGAATCACTTCCGGTTTGCTGAACATGGTTCCATACTTGGGCGCCGTCCTCGCCTGGTTTCCAGGTTTCCTTCTCGCCGTCATCAAATGGAAATCCGTCAGCCATTTCTGGGTTATTGCCATCGTGCTGACCGGCATCCACGTAATCGCCCAGAACCTGATTGCCCCGCAACTCGTGGGCCGCCAGGTGCGCCTGAATGCCGTGGCCATTACCGTGGCACTTTTGTTTTGGGGTTGGGTTTGGGGAGGCATGGGGCTGATACTCGCCATCCCTTTGACGGCGGCGCTGCGGGTCATCTGCGACCACATTGAGTCCGCGAAGCCCGTTGCGCGCTGGCTGAGCGCGTAGCGATCTCTAACCATAATCCCCGGGGAAACTCTTAATGACCGCGCATTCCATCCGTTTTAGACTTGTCGTTGCCTTGCCCTTCGCGGCGCTCGTCGCCGTTTCTCCTGTGCTTGCCTGGGGCTGCAAAGGCCACCAGACGGTCGCCTTGATTGCGGAGAAGCACCTTACTCCCGAAGTCCGGCAAATTCTGGATACGCTCCTGAAAGAGAATCCGATCGATTCCCAACTCAAGCGCAACTGCGGCTCATTTTCAGGCAGCCTTCTCGCCGACGGCTCCACCTGGCCGGATGATGTTCGCAACACTCTGAAAAACGGCCCGTGGCACTATATCGACATTCCCCGTGGTGCTCCCCGCGGCCCGCTGGCAACTTTCTGCGGCGAATCCGGTTGCGTCACCCAGGCCATCGCAGAACAACTCGCCATCCTGAAAAATCCTCAGGCCGATCCGGGCAAACGAGCGGAGGCCGCGCGATACATCATCCATTTCGTCGGTGATTTGCACATGCCGCTTCACGCTTCAACGAACAACGACGAAGGCGGCAATTGCGTTCCGGTCCGCTTTTTTCGCCGCAATCCCCACGAGCACAATCATTCCTACACCCCCAATCTTCATTACGTGTGGGACACATTGATTCTCGAGCGCGACATGGAGGGTGCGGATTCCAATGAGTACGCGGAATATCTGGATCAGTCCTTCGCTCCGCAGGCCGAAGCGTGGATGAACGCGGGAGTGCATGTGGAAGAATGGGCTTGGGAGAGCCACGATCTGGCGGACTCATTCGTCTATGGA
>DATLVJ010000400.1:0-4926 GCA_035577585.1 Candidatus Limnocylindrales bacterium | reverse complement strand
AAGCACGGGGCGGCCGAATTTTGCGGCGAGTTCCATCACGCGTAGCGCTTTGCGATAGCCTTCGGGCTTGGGCTGGCCGAAATTGCGGTCGATGCGCTGCTTGGTGTCGCGCCCTTTTTGATGGCCGATGATGGCGACGGGGCGCCCGCGAAATTTTGCCAGGCCGGTGATCAGGGCTTTGTCGTCGCCAAAGCCGCGGTCGCCGTGCAGTTCGACAAAGTCCGTAAACATCAAATTGATCCAGTCGAGCGTGTACGGCCGCTGGGGATGCCGCGCAATCTGGGCGCGCTGCCAGGGCCCAAGGTGCGTGTAAAACTCGCGGCGAAGTTCAAGCACTTCCCTTTTCAGGCGCTCAACTTCGACTTCGCTCTCGCCGGTGGAGGCAAGGCGGCGCAACTCCTCCACATCCTTTTCCAGGCGTTCGATTTCGCGTTGCCGATCGAGCGTCGTGATCGAGGTGACTTTCTTATCTTTTTGCGCCGCGCACATTACGCAACCCTCTGAATCGCCTGCTGCCCGCAGATGCGGCGGACCGCTTCCTCCAGCTCCGGCTTCACGCGGATGCGTTTCTGCGATTGCAGAGAGGCCATGGAGCCGTCGGGGGAGACCAGTTCAAACACTATCGCAGTTGGGCCCGGTGTGCTCGCAAATAAATTCTCCAGCTGGTTCAAAGTTTCATCGTTCAAAACGCTCATGTCCAGGCGCAGGCGGAACTCACTTGGGCCGGTGCGTTCGGCTACGTCCTCAAGACGGCGTGCCTCCTGCAACGAGAGGCGGGTGCCGGCTTCTTCGATCTGCACGCGGGCTTTCAGGAGCAGGGGCGCGCCGGGTTTCAAAATGTTTTCAAGACGGGCGAAACTCTCCGGGAAGGCGAGAAGTTCCTGCACGCCCGTCATGTCCTGGATGGTGTAGATGGCCCAGCGGGCACCTTTTTTGGAGCGCATCGGGCGCGTGCCGACGATCAGCGCGGCGACGGCGATTTCCTTTCCATTACGCTGGCCTTCCAGTTCGTCGAGCGAGAGCGCGCCCAAATCCTTGAGGCGCGAGGCGTATTTCTCCAGCGGATGGCCGGAGACATAGAAGCCCAGCATGGCGTACTCGCTGGTCAAGCGCTCTTCTTCACTCCAGGGAGGCGCGTCCCGCAGCTCGAAATGAACTTTGGGCTCGGCAGCGGCGCCGCCTCCAAAGAATAGACCGTGCTGCCCGGATTCCTTGGCGCGGGCGGCGCGCTGGATGGCGTTGACGGCGTCGTCCACGGAAGCAAGCATGCCTTCGCGGGGACCGAGCGAATCCATCGCGCCGGATTTGATGAGGCTTTCGAAGACGCGTTTATTCAAAAAGCGAGACTCAATGCGCTCGCAAAATTCGTAGAGGGTTTTGAATTCGCCTTGACTGAGACGTGATTCGCGGATGGCCTTGGCGGTGTTTTCGCCTACATTCTTGATAGCGGCGAATCCGAAGCGGATGGAATCGCCCACCGGCGTGAAATAGAGATCGCTTTCGTTTACGTCCGGTGGAAGAATCGAAATTCCCATGCCGCGAGCCTCGTTGATGTACTTCACCTGCCGCTCGGCGTTGCCGGTTTCGGAAGTCAGCAGCGCGGCCATGAACTCCACCGGGTAGTGCGTTTTCAGATAGGCCGTCTGGTACGCCAGCAGAGCGTAGGCGCAAGAGTGCGACTTATTGAAGCCGTAGCCGGCGAACTCTTCCATCAAATCGAATATCCGCACGGCTTTCTTTTCGGCGATTTTATTTTTCTCGCAGCCGGCGAGGAATTTGGCGCGCTGCGCGGCCATCTCCTCTTTTTTCTTTTTGCCCATGGCACGGCGGAGCAGGTCGGCTTCGCCGAGCGAAAAGCTTGCCAGCAGGTTGGCGATCTGCATCACCTGTTCCTGGTAGAGGATCACGCCGTAGGTTTCCTCGAGAATCTCTTTCAACTGTGGAAGTTCGTAGGCGACCTTGGTTTTGCCGTGCTTGCGATTGATGAAGTCGTCGATCATGCCGCCCTGGATAGGGCCCGGGCGATAGAGTGCGTTGAGCGCGGTGAGGTCTTCAATGCGGGTGGGCTGGTAGCGGCGAAGAATGTCGCGCATGCCGTGAGATTCAAACTGGAAGATGGCCGTGGTTTCGCCGCGCGAGAAGAGTTTGTAAGTGGCTTCGTCATCGAGGGTAAGGCCGTCGAGGTCCACTTTGACGCCGCGATTCAGCTCGACCATTTTGACCGCATCGTGAAGAACGGTGAGCGTCGTAAGGCCGAGGAAATCCATTTTCAACAGGCCGATGCGCTCCAGCGCGTTCATGTCGTACTGCGTGGTGATTTCGTCGCGATTGGTCTTGTAAACGGGAACCAGTTCCGTAAGCGGTTGCGGCGAGATGACAACTCCCGCGGCGTGCGTGGATGCGTGCCGGGCGAGGCCTTCGAGACGCAGCGCCACGGCCATCAGGTCTTTCAGCTTTTCGTCGCTGTCCACGGCGGATTTCAGTTGCGGCGCTTCTTCGAGCGCTGCTTCCAGCTCAATGCCGAGCGTGGTGGGAATCATTTTCGCCAGGCGATCGACCTCGCCGTACGGGATATCCATGGCACGGCCGACGTCTTTCACCGCGGCCTTCGCGGCCATGGTGCCGAAGGTGATGATCTGCGAAACATTTTCGCGGCCATATTTCCGCGTAACGTAATCGATCAACTCCCCGCGCCGCCGCATGCAGAAGTCAATGTCAATATCGGGCATCGAGACTCGCTCGGGATTCAGGAAGCGTTCAAACAGCAAGTTGTACTGCAGCGGGTCCACGTCCGTGATGCGCAGCGCGTAGCTAACCAGGCTGCCGGCGGCGGAACCCCGGCCCGGGCCGACGGGAACTTCCTGCGCCCGCGCGTAATGAATGAAATCCCAGACGATCAGGAAGTAGCCTTCATAGTGCATCTTCTTGATCATTTCGATTTCGGACGACAACCGGCGCTCGTATTCCACCAGCGGGTGCCGCAGCGCGCCCTGCTGCAAAAGGCGTTCAAGGAACGGCACGCGTTGCGCGAAACCTTCCCGCGCGACCTTTTCAAAATAACTGCCGGGCGAGTGCCCTTCGGGAACCTTGAATTCCGGTAGCGCGTTGGGAATGCGTTCAATTTTCACGTTGCAGCGCGCGGCGATATCCACCGTGCGGCTAAGCGAGTCGGGAAGTTCGCGAAAGACCTTGGCCATTTCCTCGGCAGTCTTGAAATAAAACTGGTCGGTGGCAAACTTCATGCGATTCGTATCGCTCATGGTCTTGCCGGTCTGGATGCAGAGCAAGACTTCCTGGGCATGCGCGTCGCTATGGTGGAGATAGTGGCAGTCGTTGGTGGCGACAAGCGGAATCCCGGTCTCTTTCGAAAGTCGGACCAGGTCTTTGTTTACCCGCTGCTCGATTTCCAGTCCCTGGTCCTGAATCTCCAGGAAAAAGTTGCCCTTGCCGAAGATGTCCTGCAGACGATAGGCATTCTCACGCGCCAGATCGAACTTTTCATCCACCACCGGCTCGGTGACCGGGCCGCGCAGGCAGGCGGAAAGGGCAATCAATCCCTTGCTGTGTTTCGAAAGGAGGTCGAGATCAATGCGCGGCTTGTAATAAAATCCCTCCAGGAATCCCGCGGAGACCAGCTTGATCAGATTGTGGTAGCCCTCAAGATTTTCGCAGAGCAGCACCAGGTGGTTGCTGCCGCGTGAGCCAGGCTCCATTTCGCCGCGGTCGCCGTTCCCCGCTGGCGTTGATTTTTCTCCGCGGTCGTGCCGGCTGCCTTTGGCGACGTAGACTTCGCAACCGATGATGGGCTTGACGTCGCGCTTGCTGGCTTCATTGAAAAAGTTGGCGGCCGCGAACAGATTGCCGTGATCGGTAATGGCCACGGCGGGCATCTTCTGGCGCGACGCTTCGTCGAGAAGTTCGGAAGTTTCGCACGCGCCGTCAAGAAGGCTGAAATCGGTATGAACGTGGAGATGAACAAACTGCGGATTGCCCATGGAAGTTGATTGTAAAACGCGGGGATGCGAAATGCGAACGGGATTGTTAGATTTGCACAGGCGGATGGGAGCCGGATGGACGATGAGTGGAGATGTGAGCAGTTGAGGTCCTTCGCGCGAAATACGCGCTCAGGATGACAAGTCGCCTGATTTTGGTGCCGACCTGAGTCGCTGGCCAGTCGCGCGGCAACCGTGAAAGCAGTAGCAGAGCTTCACTTCGGCCAACTCAGCGCAAGCCGCCCTGCAAACTATTTCTTGGATTTGTGTTTGGCGGCGGCGGCCTTCATGCCCGCTTTGTGGCGCTCGTGGGTGGCGTGCTTTTCCGCTGCGGCCGCTTTCTTTTCCGCGGGCGTTTCCACGTGCTTTTCCACTTTCGCCGGCTTCTTCTCTTTTTCCTTCTTCTTGGGAGGTTCCTTGATGCCGGAAAGCTTGCGCAGGATTTTCACGCGCTCTTCGGGAGTCTTGGCGCGGCCATTCAACTGAATCGCAAAAACATCCTGGACCACCTGGTCGAATTTAGGGCCGCGGGGCATGCCCAGGGCTTCGAGTTCGGTGCCGACGATCGGCAACGCCTGCCGGACCGGACGCCACTTGTGGAGAAACGCCTTCAATTTGGAGAGCGCAGCCGAATTGCTGGATTCCGCCAGCAGGTAAGCAACATATTCCATCGGAATCTTTTCGATATAGCGGTACGCCTCGATGGGCGTTTTCGTTTTCTTGCCGGCAAGCTCTTTTTGAATCTCCTGCGCCTTCTCCGGAAAATTCTCCACAGCTTCGATTTCGGCCGAGCGGTAACCGAGCTTGGAGAGCGTGCTGCTCAGCTCGCGATCCTTCAACCGGGTAAGAATCGCCAGCAGCATGGGCGTGGCCAGGCGCGGCCGGAAACCCGCCATATACAAATCGTCGCGAACTTTGATCAGCCGATTGATCG
>DATLVJ010000399.1:0-6595 GCA_035577585.1 Candidatus Limnocylindrales bacterium | reverse complement strand
AACCAACCCCCGCTTCACCGGGTTCGCGTGCATGTATTTCAATTTCTCCTTGAACTTCTTCTCGCTCCAGACGTTGAAGTCGTAAAATCTTCTCTGCCAGAAATGTTCTTCCTCTATTTGCGCTTCGGCGAACTTCAGTCGGAGCTGACCTTCGGGAGGCCGTTTGCGCTTTTTCCGAAGACTCCTTGAAACCTGCTGCTTCAGCACCTGCAGAGCTACAGATGGATTGCTCCCGGGTGGTTCGCTCACCAACAGGTGAACGTGCTCCGGCATCACAACGAATCCCAGCAGAAGGAAGTTCCGCTTGGAACGCACCCGATCGAGAATTTTCACAAAGCAGTCGCGCGCGCGAACGGTGCCCAGCAGCGGCTCGCGCCGGTAACAACTGAACGTCACGAAGTGCAGATCGCCCCGCCCGTAAAAGCGTTTCAGAGGGTTGCCCATCAACGTCAAAACCCGCACCCTTGAAAACCACAAGGGTGCGGCACCCAAGCCTCGTACCCTACAAATTCTATATCTTGATGATATACTCTCCGGGTCCTGCTCGGCGCAACAACTACTGAAACTCTCTGGTCCACCCGCCCGTCGCTCTCCTCCTCGTCTCCTACCTCTACACCCGCTATTCCGAAGCCATCCGCCGCTACCTCTAGCGCCCGGTGCCGGGGAAACTAAGCTCTGAATTCCCACAATCTCTCGGTCGATCGGACGGAATAACTTTTCTCTCGCACACAAATCAAAACTACACGGAGGGTGCCCCTCCGCCTCTCTGCTACCAGGGGAAATGTTGAAGTGATATCCTCTCTGCGGCTTCCATGTCAGCAAATTCCAAATCATTAAACCCGGGCCACCCGCCAGAGAGGCGGGCGCTGCATTGAATCAATACATGAAGATCATAGAAGAGGTTCTGCCACCCACCAGCGGTGAAGTGGGAGTCCAAACGAAGACGGGACAGGTGGATGCAGACTTTACCATCACAGTATCGCCGCGAAACCCCAACTCAGCCGTGATTAAGATTGAAGTGGCAGACAAGGACTTTGTCTTTCTTCATCTCGGACAAGCAACCACATTCGAGATCCCCCCATGGGGTGGCGTTAACCTCTCCCTCGGACAAAAGGAGCAAATCGAGCTCTTGGTGAGCGCGGTGATCGCTGGGAGGTTTCGAGAAGAATTAGTTTACGCTGGCGACAGATTGGTTGGTGGAAAAGGCACCGTGCAACTTCCAGAAGAGGATGTCTCAACGCGGTGGAGCCGCCTAACGGCAGCCGTCCTCAAAACGAAGACGACCAAGATAGTGAAATATGAGCCATACGCATAGGCTGCGAAAAGGGAACCTGGGGAAACCTGGGGACAGACGGGGAACCTAGGGACGGGAACCTAGGGACGGGAACCTGGAGACAGGAACCTGGGAACTGACGGGACGTTCCCTCCCCAATTCGAATTATTCTGAACTTCTTTCCGTTACCCTTTCGCCGCAAAATCGTCCCGGTACTACACAATACTGTTGATAAACTAGCTATAATTTGAGAAGATGCTTCATGATTGCGCGGGCACTTTTCCGTTTACACCCCGCGCATTTGCACGCTCCAAGTCGCCCCACTTCTAACTCGTTTATTTCCCCTACATACGCGCGCTTCACTCGCAACTCCTTTGTTTCCCCTACTTACGCAAAAACAGGGGGGTGTACCCCTCTAAAAATGTCGGCGCGCCGACATTTTCTCTCTCTTCCTCCCAATTTCCGTTCTCGGCTCTCTTTCTTTTCAATCGTTTGCGCACTCTCTCCCCAAAAAACCCGGGGTACACCGCCCTTGGTAATTCACACTGCTCCCGAGCGGATCAGACGTGCAAAACCCGCCCGCCTCGGAAGGCGGCCGCTACAGAGGAGTTCTTCCACGAGTTGCCAGTCACCTATCACCTGTCACCAACCACTCTTCACCGGTCTCCGGTCGCTGGCCACTTGCCACTCTCTCCATTCACCGCCCATTCACAATTCTGTTACCGCGCCTTCACCCATCGTTCTCTCGGTCTTGTCACAATGGACCCCAGTCAGGGGACCCACTCATACACCATGCCTACCGTCAACACGCGGCCTACGGTACACTTCTACCGATGCGATCCGCCCGGCGAGATCCGCTCATGAAGCGCGTACTGATTATTGAAGACGATCGAGACATCGTCGAACTCGTCCGGTACAACCTCGCCAATGAAGGTTTTCAGGTCAGCTCCGCGTCCGATGGCGCCAGCGGCCTCTCCACCCTGAAAAAAACGCCGCCCGATCTTCTCCTGCTCGATCTGATGCTTCCGAAAATGTCGGGCCTGGACATCTGCCGCGAAATTCGCAAGGACGAATCTCTCAACCGGCTTCCGGTCCTGATGCTGACCGCGCGCGGCGATGAAGCCGACCGCGTCGTCGGCCTGGAAATGGGCGCGGACGATTACGTCACCAAGCCGTTCAGTCCGCGCGAACTGATCGCTCGCGTTAAAGCCTTGCTGCGCCGAGCCGAGCCGCCTGTTGATTCGCCGCGCGTGATCGAAATTGGGCGACTCGCGATCGACCCGGCATCCTATCGAGTCAGCCATTCCGGAAAACCCGTGCCGCTCAGCACGCTTGAATTCCGCCTGCTGTACTATCTGGCCTCGCGCCCCAACCGGGTCTTCACGCGCGACCAGCTGCTCGACGCCGTCTGGGGCACCGACCGCTTTGTCACGCCCCGCAGCGTGGACGTCTACGTCCGCCGCCTGCGCGAAAAAATTGAATCTGACCCGGAAAATCCCCTGCACCTGAAAACCGTCCGCGGCGCAGGTTATCTATTCGAGACACGTGCGGCGTAAATTTTTTTGGAAACTCGCGTTCACCTTCCTGGCGCTCTTATCGGGCGCCCTGCTGGCCGTGGACTTTCTCGCCGAGCGCGCCCTCCGCGCCAGCTACGAAAACAATTCCTATCGCGAACTTCAGTCCCTGGTCCACCTCATCCGCGTTCATCCGCTTCCGATAACTTCGTTCCCGCCGCAAACTCCCGACGAGATTTCCGTGCTTCACGGCTGGGTTGCCAACGCCGCCAAAAGCGGCGCCCGCGTCACCGTCATCGCGTCCGATGGCCGCGTCCTCGCCGACTCTGAATCCGAAACCGGCACGATGGAAAACCACGCCGGCCGAGAAGAAGTGCGTGGCGCCCTGCAGGCCGGCGAAGGCCGTGCCATCCGCGAAAGTGTTTCGGTGAAGCGCCCGCTCATCTATTACGCGGTGCGCGAGAACCTGCCGGACGGCACGCCAATCGTTCTCCGTCTGGCGCTGCCCATGGAGGGAATCGACGAATCGCTGGCGCAATTTCGCGCCGGCCTGCGGCTGTGGTCGCTGGTCATCCTTCTGATTGCGGGCGGCGTGGCGCTATTGATGTCTCGTTCCTACACTGACCGCGTCGAGCGCCTGCGGGAATTTTCAGACCGTGTTGCCGAAGGCGATTTCCGGCCGCTGCCCGCCGACGGTACGGGAGACACGCTGGAAGCCCTCGGCTCTTCGCTGAACCAGACCGCCGCGCGCCTGGATCGCACCATTCGCACGCTCACCGAAGAGCGCAATCTCTCGTCGGCGATTCTTGGCTCGATGGTTGAGGGCGTGGCGGTGGTGAATGCCGCCGAGCGGCTGGTGTTTACGAATCCCGGCTTCGCTTCGATTCTCGGCCTCGATGTTCCGCCCGTTGCTGGAAGCTCCTTGCTGGAGGTTGTTCGCCAGACCGAGCTTATCGGAGCCGTGCGCCGGGTTCTTGCCGGTGAACGCCGCGTGGAATCGGAAATCTCTACCGGCACCTCGCGGCAACATTTTTTCGCCGCGACGGTGGCTTCGGTTCGCGCCGCGGACGCCTCTGGCGCGGTGATCGTGCTGCACGACATCACCGAACTCAGGAAGCTAGAGCGGATCCGGCGCGATTTTGTCGCCAACGTCTCCCATGAATTCCGCACGCCGCTGACGGCGATTCAGGGCTTTGCCGAGACGCTGATTGCCGGCGCGATTGACGACCCGCAAAACCGCGGCCGCTTCCTGAACATCATCCTGGAGCATGCGCGGCGACTCGCGCGCCTCACCGAAGATCTGCTGAAACTTTCACAGATGGATGCGGATCGACTGGAAATCGAAATCCATCCCGTCAAGGTCTCGCAGCTCGTCGAATCGTGCTACGAGACAGCGCGTCATCGCGCCGCCGAAAAAGAACTTTCACTCACTCTTGCCCCGGGCCTTTCCGAAAATCTTCCCGATGTGGCCGGCGATGCCCGCAGGCTGCAGGAAATTCTGCAAAACCTGCTCGATAACGCGATTCAGTACACGCTGCCCGGCGGCAAAATAATCCTCAGCGCGGAACTGAAAATCGATGGCGTAGTGTTCACCGTATCCGACACCGGCATCGGCATTCCCACCGCGGATCAGCCGCGCATCTTCGAGCGCTTCTATCGCGTGGACGCGGCTCGCTCCCGCGAAGCCGGCGGCACCGGACTCGGACTGGCCATCGCCAAACATCTGGTCGAAGTGCATAGCGGACGCATTTGGGTCGAAAGCGAAGTCGGCGTCGGCTCTCAGTTCCACTTTTCCATCCCGCTTTTTGATCCGGAGCGGGCCACCGCCCGCCCGGCTTCCTCTTCCGCCAGCAGTGGCCGCGCCAACCGGCCGGGCTCTTCCGCAAGTTCCTAGCGCTGCGCTTTTCCACCTATTCATTCCACCGTCACATCGCCGTAATCTTTTCGCCGCACAATCCTCGCAGGGTGTGCAGTTGCGCGGCACCCTGGTTTTCCCGCGGAGGTTTTGCATGACCCCAGCAGCCGGATTAACCGAAGCGGTTCTCTACGACACGCTCGTCAACTACCTGATTTCCATGGCGCGCACCGTCGAAAGCGCCATGAACCGTGCGCTCGACGCGATCATTGCCTTTGATAACCCGCGTACTTCCTCCTTACCCGGCGAAGTCTTCCTCCTGGAACCGCGCATCAACGAGATGGAACTCATGATCGACGAGCACGCGATTCGCCTGCTGCGCCGCGGCTCGTTCAGCGACGACGAAATGCGCTTGATTGTCGCCGCGCTGAAGATCACCAACGATTTGGAACGCATCGGTGATATCGCCGTGAATCTCGCCGAGAGGGTAATCTCCCTGCGCGAAATGCCCGAAGCCAAGCCGCCCGAAGAACTGGCGCCGATGGCCGAAGCGGTGCGGGCAATGGTCAGCCGCAGCTTGGGTTCGTTGATTTTCCGCAATGCGGAAATGGCCGCGCAGGTGCTGGAGAGCGACGATGTTGTGGATCAATACCGCGACAGTATCTTCGAAAAGCTGCTGCAGCACATGACGCAGAACGTCACGCTGGTCACACCTGGCATGCAATTCGTGCTGGCGACGCGCCATCTGGAACGGATCGCGGATCACGCCACGAATATCGCGGAAGACATCATCTTCTGGGTGCGCGGGCTCGATGTGCGCCACGGCCGCGGATTGACGGTCCGCCCGGAATCGGAAATGACGACGACGGGCCTGAGTTCGGAGGTTACGGAAAATTCACACGGCTTTCATCCGGACGTGACCCCGAACTGCGAGACTCAGCGCGTTTGAACTTCACTCAATGTCCTACCTTGGGGACCGGCGCACCCCTGGCACCGGTCCCCTTCTCCTCTCTCTAATGGCCGAAGAAACATCCCTCAGGCATCCCCTTGACCCAAAAGGAGACTCCAATTACTGTTAGCGGATAGGCAGAAACGAAATGCCAGACCAGCGCCACCCAATTCGGGCACAGCGGTTGAACGTGTGGATTTGTGTGCTCCTGGCGGCATTGCTCCTCTACAATCCCTTCGCGGCGATTTGTTTTTCCCACGGCACGTTTGAAGTCCACACGCTGCAACGAAATAGAGCGTCTGTTGGCGCCTCAGAATTACAGCACTTTTGTCCTGTTCAGGACGGCAACCAGCAAGTAGATCTAAATCTGGAATCAGATAGCGAAGAAGTCGCGGTGCCGGCGGAAGGTTTTGTGGCCCGCGGCTACGAGCGAGAAGTAGAAGTACCGCAATCGGACATTGTCTCCAAAGTCTGGTCGCGGCCCCCACCTCTGACCTAACTCTGTTCGTTGTGCCGGCCCAAGCAACAGTGAGCCGGCAGATCCCAATTCATAACCGGTTCTGAAGTGTTTCCGATTCTCAATTCCGAACATCCGCGAGGATGAACTTTTTGATTTGGTCATGACAAGGACAGGCAATGTCAAAAAACAGCAAGCTGGTGATCGCGGCCCTGGTGATTGTCGGAATGGTCGCGTTGTGGGCCGGATGGCGCCACGGAAAAACGGAAGCCGACGAAAGTGACGCAACAGCCGCCGGGGTGACGGCCGCCGTCGCGCGAGTGCAGCGGGGGGCTATTGCGCAGTCGCTGACGATTGCCGGCGCCTTCAAACCGTTTCAAGAAATTGATGTCCACGCAAAAGTCGCCGGCTATATCAAGACGATCTACGTTGACGTCGGAACGCATGTGAAGGAGGGCCAGACGCTGGCGATTCTGGAGGTTCCGGAGTTAAAGGCCGAGTTAGCCGGGGCCGACGCAGCCGTGCGGCGCGCGCAGCAGGAAATTCG
>DATLVJ010000398.1:0-2952 GCA_035577585.1 Candidatus Limnocylindrales bacterium | reverse complement strand
CCGTAGTATCGAAGATGCTTTGCCATTTCTCCAAACCAACATCGTTGGCACGCAGTGCGTTCTGGAAGCGGCCCGCTGCTTTCCTAAGATGCGTTTTATCCACATCAGCACAGATGAGGTTTACGGCAGCGCTCCGGCGGGAGTCGCTTTCAAGGAAGACTCGCCTCTCGACCCGCGGAGCCCCTATGCGGCCAGCAAAGCCTCTGCCGAACACTTCGTTACCGCCTACGCAAACACCTACGGAATCTCCGCTATCATTTTACGCTGCACTAACAATTTCGGACCGTTTCAATTTCCTGAAAAATTAATTCCCTTGATGATTGCAAATGCCGGAGAGAACAAGCCTCTCCCGATCTACGGAGACGGGCTGCAAGAGCGCGACTGGCTGTTCGTGGAGGATCATTGCCATGCGATCAATCTGGCGATTGATAAAGCCACTCCGGGATCCATCTATAATGTCTCTTCGGGCGCATCGCAACCGAATCTGAAAATTGTGCGTGCCATCTTGCAAATTCTCGACAAACCCGACTCTCTGATCCAATCTGTGCAGGATCGTCCCGGTCACGACCGCCGCTATGCGCTTGACAGTTCGAAGATTCGGCGGGAACTTGGTTGGACCCCGCTGGTCACGTTCGAGGCTGGCCTGCGCAAAACGATTGAGTGGTACCGGTCTAATCCCGAATGGCTCGCACACGCGCGTTCCGGAGAGTATCGCACATACTATGAGCGGCACTACGACCGGCGCTCGGAGACCTTCGGTTCGCATGTCGAGCCCTAGTGATGTGCCTCCCACAGCCGGCCTGCTATTTTCCGTTGCGTTTCGCAACGTCGTTTCAAAAATGGACACATGCGAATTCTGATCTTCGGCGCTAATGGCTTGCTGGGACGCGACCTCGTCGGATCCTGGACACCAGATGACGTCATTCCCGCAACCTCCCGTGATGCGGACATCCGAGATGAGGGGCAAGTTCGCGGCTTTGTGGCGCGCGAGCGCCCTGACTGGATCGTCCTTGCGGCCGCTTATACGGATGTCGATGGCAGCGAGCGCGACCCCGACCTGGCATTTTCGGTGAACCGCGATGGTACAAGAAACGTCTCGTTGGCGGCACGAGAGCTTGGCGCCAAACTTTGTTATGTCAGTACCGACTACGTCTTTGACGGCGCGTCCAGCCGTCCTTATGAACCAGAAGATCCAGTCCACCCCTTGAATGTCTACGGCGCTTCCAAATTGGCCGGCGAACAGGCGGTTCAGGAACAGGCCGTCCATTCCCTCATTGTGCGAACGTCTTGGCTCTTCGGCACTTCGCGCCCGTGTTTCCCCGAAAAAATTCTGTCATCGGCGGATTCTCTTCCCGAGTTGAAAGTTGTCAACGACCAAGTCGGTTCCCCGACCTACACAAAAGATCTCGCCGCCACCATTCGCGACCTCCTGCGGGCGGACGCGCGCGGCATTCTGAACATCTCAAACTCGGGAACTTGTTCCTGGTTCGAATTTGCGAAGGAAACTCTGCAAAGAGCGGGCCGGGACACTACTATTCTTCCGATACCGTCCCCGGAGGCCGGCCGCCTCGCCAGGCGCCCCGCCTATTCCGCTCTGTCTCTGAGAGCGTTGGGTTCCTATGGCATTGCAATGCGGAGCTGGCAAGAAGCCCTGGGAGCTTATCTCATGGAACTACGCACGCAGGGAAAACTTCGCTAGGGGATTTTCCTCCTCCGTCAGATAATTTCACATGGCAAAGCGCTTCACATATTGGATTCCGGCTATTTGCGTGGCTGCGCTCATTTCCACCTTCTCCTCTCATTACTTCAGCAGTGCGGAAACTTCCAGAATCTTGACTCCAATCCTGCATTGGATCTTTCCCGCCGCAAGTGCGCACATCCTAAGCAGGATGCACACCGTCATTCGCAAACTGGCTCACGTTACGGAATTTGCCGCCTTCAGCATTGCCGTCTTCCATGGAGTCCGGGGCGAGCGCTATGGCTGGCGTTGGCAGTGGGCCCTTCTGACGCTGCTTATCGCTGTCAGCTATTCCGGTCTCGACGAGTGGCACCAATCATTCGTACCGGTGCGCGACGCAAGGGTTCGCGACGTTTTCATCGATTCGGCCGGCGCTCTTCTGGCGCAGATCTTTGTGTGGGGTTACGCGAAGTTCCACAGAAATTCGGCACACAGGGCCGAGCTACGGAGTAAGACTCTCTAATTGCGCCTGTTTGTGGGTTGGGTCACGGAATAACTGCGACAGCTTCGTTTGAGTTGGCACTTTCGGCGCCGCTGGCGTCCACCGCCGTGGTCACGTAGTAGTAGGTTGTCCCGTTTGCCACGCCCGAATCATCGTAATTCACTGTGGAAACCAGGCTCCCATTCAATTTCGTGTAACCGCTGCCGCTGGTTGTGCTCCGGTATACGTTATACCCGTCGACGACGGACGTGCTTGCAGTCCAGGACAGATTGACGCTGTGTGCCACGAACGTCACACCACTGCCCGAGAGTGTGATCGTGGCAGGGGAACCGGTGGCGTTGCTGGTAATCGTCACGCTCCCACTCACACTGCCGGCGACCGTCGGGCTGAAAATGACGCTGAAAGTCAGTTTCTGCGAAGGAGTAACCGTAACGGGTGCGTTCGCCCCGATCAGCGAGTAACCGCTCCCGGCCACGGAAATCTGGGAAATTTGCACGTTTGCATTGCCCGTATTCGTGACCGACACGGGTTGTGTCGAACTTGATCCAGTGCTCACGTTTCCGAAATTGACGCTCGATGTGCTCAGGAGCAGAACTTCAGTCGGGGCCACTCCGGTTCCGGTCAAGGAAATTACACTCGGGGAAGTGCCAGCATTGCTCACAAGCGTGATGCTGCCGCTGACCGGCCCTGCAGTAGAGGGCTGAAACTGCACATTGAAGGAGCTCGTTAGCCCGGGATTAATCGAAAGCGGCAGCGGCAATCCCGATGTGCT
>DATLVJ010000397.1:0-7255 GCA_035577585.1 Candidatus Limnocylindrales bacterium | reverse complement strand
CGGGGGCCGAGCGGAAGAGAATGGGCATCCATAGCATTGGTTGCGTTTCTGATTTTTGTGATGGATTACGGAATGGTGTTCTGGGCGGAGCAGCGAGTGGCATCGGGGCTGACCGCGGTGATGATGGCGACGATTCCGGCGTTTATGGCACTTGCGGAGATTTTTTTATTGGGTACGCAGCGGCTGACGGGGCGGCTGGTGGCGGCGCTTTTGATCGGGCTGGGGGGAGTAGGAGTGCTGGTGAGCCGGTCGCTGAATCTGGGAGGAGCGCCGATTGACCGGATGGGGGCGGCGGCGTTGATTCTGGGTGCGGTGAGCTGGTCGATTGCGTCCGTGCTTTCGCGAAAGCTGCCGATGCCGGACGCGAAAGTGATGAGTTCGGGAGCGCAGATGCTGGCCGGAGGAGTGTTTCTGGCGGTAATTTCGTGCGCGCTGGGGGAATACCGGAATTTTCATGCGGCGAGTGTTTCGCGCGGGGCATGGATTGCGTTGGTGTATTTGAGTGTGGCGGGGTCGATCGTTGCGTTTACGGCATATGTGTGGCTGCTGCATCATGAATCGCCCACGAAGGTGGGGACGTACGCATACGTGAATCCGGTGGTGGCGGTGGTGCTGGGATATTTTCTGGGCGGGGAAGAGTTGGGAGCGAGGACGGTGATGGGGACGGTTTTCGTGTTGGTTAGCGTGCTGGTGATCACGACGACGAAAGCGGCGAAGCGCGCGGCAACACCGATTGCCTCTGAGGCCAAGTAATCCGGAGCCCGGCTGGATTGCGAGCGGGACGAAAGAAAATGAAGGAGAAGGCGGCCCTCGCAGGCCGCCTTTTTTCTTTAGAGTAGCGGCAGGACTTCGCTGCTGGTGCGAACGCCGGCGCCGATGGCGCTTTCGTTGGCGGGGCTGGACTCGACGTCCTGAGCACCGAAGGAGATGCGGCCGATCTGCTGGCGCGCGTAAAAACGCGCGGAGGGCACGCGGGTCACCTGGCCGCCGCTGCCGATAATGGGAGCGGAGAAGGGCCAGCCGGGTTTCGGGAAGACCATGCTGTGGCCCCAGCGATTGAGATAGACGGCAGTAACGTCGCGATCGAAATCGAAATTGCGGCCGGCGAGTACGCGGTTCAAGTCGGCGCGGAGAGAATCCTCGTAGCTGGAGAATGGAGTGGTGAGGAGTTTGATGCGCTCGTTGGGCTGGTCTTCGACGGAAGCGGTGTTGCCGCCGTAAAAAGTGAGAACGGTTTGGCGATTGGGGTTGTTGCGATTAGGGCCAGCCCAATCTGCAACGACAAAATCGGCCCAGTATTTGCTGCCCCAGTAGTAGCCGTCGTAACCGAGGTCGACTACGGGAGCGGCGCTGCGGATGGTTACGTTGGCGGTTACGACCGGGCTAAGAGTTACCTGGTCGAAGGCGTCGGCTTGGGAGGCGCTGAGGAGTTGCGCGCATGCAGTGCGGGCAGTGTGGGACTGTCCCGCAAAAATAACTGCCTTGGCGGTGGCGCGATAGAACTGGCCGTTGAGGAAATAGACGACGGAGGCGCTGTTGTTGGCGGTGTCGCCGCGGAGGACCAGGGCGCCCTGGCGAATGCGGACGTTGTTGTTGGCGCTGTCCATGGCCGTGAGGTTGAAGGGATTTGCCAACAAATCGGCATCGGAGGTGCCGGCGATCGAGGAGGGGATCAGCCATTTTACGACGTGACGCAGCATGCCGGAATTTCCGCCGGGATAAGCGAACTCCGGAAAATATTCGGCGGCGGTGAAGCTGATGGAGGTGTAGGCGCTGACCTGGCTGGTGGTGCCATCCAGAGCGTCGACGGCGTAGCGCGTGTAGAAATCCGAAACGGCTGGATGGAAACCACGGACTTGGGTGAGGTAGTAATCCCAAGTCATGGGCGAGAGGTAATCGTATTTCGGATCGCTGTTGTCGGCGGGATCGGTGGGTGAGCCGGGCTTGTGATACCAGTTCATCAGGTCGGCGCGAGCAGATTTCAGATCGTTGACGATGTTGTTGGGGTAGGGAACGGTGTTGAGGCCAGCGCCGTAGGTGTCGATATTCCAACTGGCCGTGCCTGGATTGACGTACGGAGTCATGCTGTCGAAGAAGTAGCTGTAAAAGGGCGAAGCGACGATGTAGTTTTGCCAGAGAATTCCGGTGGTGTTGTAAATGTTGTTGAGGAAGTCGGCGTAGGGCTGGACGGCGTAAGCGGTGGCGGTGGAAGCGATGTCGGGAATGGGCGGGGCGTCGTCGCGATTGGCATTGCCGCCGGGGGTGCGTTGGCCGTCGAGGATAAGAATCTTTGTGCCAGGGCGTTGTTGGGTGATGTAGAAGGCCGCGGAGCATCCGGACATACCTGAGCCGACGATGATGACTTCGTAGTTTCCGTTGTCGGCGAGGATCGGCTGGCTGCCCGTAAAGGAGTCGCAGGGCGAGGGAGAGATGGTGACTGAATTGGTTTTGAAGGTGAGGCGGCCGTCGCGGAGCCAGTGGGCAATATTGAAAACAGAGCGTTGATTGCCGCCGCGCAGGACGTTGGGGTCGGTACCGATGGGGCCGTCACAAGGGAAGGTGGTAGTGGGCGCGAGTTGGGCGAAGGCGCGCATGGGAATCGAACCGCCAACGCTTGCTGTCCCGGCGGCGATCAACATTCCGTTGATGAAGTCGCGACGCTTGATTCCGTCGTCGCGTTTGTGATCGGTCATAAAACCTCCCGTTATCGGTTGTGGATTGAGAAAGAGGGCGGACAGGGAAAAGCTATAACTGTGCCGGGGCAAACGCAAGATTATTTTTTTATAGGAAGGTAAGCGGGGTTGTCTGGAGGGTGAGGCGAATTATTTTTCGGGCAGGGAACGGTGAATGTGTTGAGCGTGCTGGTAGCGGGCAGAGCAGTGAAGAATCCCAGGACGGAGGAGATGATGCACGCGGCGCCCGCTGGGGATCGTTGAATAGATTAGATGGGAGAATCGCGCTGCATCTGGAGGCGCATTGCGCCGGTCACTCGCGGCAAATACGAATCAGGAGTGACCAGGCGCAAAGATTTTAGCCCACGCGGGGGTGGGCTGAGGGCTCAACCCGCGGAAGCTTCCGCGGATTTCACAGCCGGTTCATCCGCGGCGCCGACGGGCTTGGCAGAAATTTCGAGGCCGCTCTTGTTCATATCGAATTTCTGTTTGCGGTCCAAGCGCTTAACGAAATCGCGCACGGCTTTGCCGACCGCTCCAGGAAGACTGGAAGCATCCACCTTGACGGTCGATTCGACTGTTCCTTCGGCTCGATCTTGATAGCGAAATTGCACTTCGAAGCTTTTCATGCGGTTACACTCCCTTTTCTGACGGTGAATTTAGAAATTTGCTGACGCACTCGAACCCACATGCCGGCCATGAAACCAGCCGAGCCTTAGGTGTGGTGATGCTTTCGAGTTGTAGATTTTTTCCCGGACTTTTTTGCCTTGAGAGTCTTAATTTCAGTTTTAAGCTGCTCGTTCTCCTTCGTCAAAGTGTCGCGTTCAGCGGTCATGGATTCGAGATCGTTTACGGCCTGGCCGTTCTCTTTCTGAAGTTGAGCCACCTGGGATTTCAATTGCTGGTTTTCTTCCAGGGTTTTTGTGTCTTTACAGGCGGTCAGGGGCAAACTCAGCAGCATTGCCACTGCAATTATGGCCCAGGTGTTGCTGCGTGTCATATGCCTTTCCTCGCTGAAAAAAGATCAAATTAAACTGGAATCACAGATGGCGGGCGAGGTGGGGAGGCGCCGCTGACGACTGAACCAGCGTAATCGAGTTTCTTAGATCGCGCAAGCACGGGAAAGAGATTACGGAAGAAAGGAATTGAGTCCGGAAAAGCTGCGGCCGCGGAGCACGGCTGACGATGGCGGCGTCCGTGTCAGGACCGCGGAATAACAAGCGGCATGACGAGTAGTTTCACAATCCGCGGCATATGGCTGAAACAGATTGCGGAGCCGAAGTTTGCGAGATAACATGGCGCTCCGTCCCACGCCCACAATCCTTTAGCTCACAAGTTGTCCCTGGAGGGGGCGAATTATGAAAAGCAAATGGTTGATCGTGTTTGCGAGCCTGATCGTGGCGCTGTTTGCCGCGCATTCCGCCTTCGGCGCCAAAAGTTATTCTTACTTTCGCGTGGGCAGCCCAAACGACATCACCGCGTCGACTACAGCAGGCACCGTGCTGATGGGCGGAGGCACGGACGTTGACGCAGCTTTCCAATGGATGTGCCAGCGGAGCGGCGGCGGAGATTTTTTGGTGATTCGCGCGACCGGAACGGATGCCTACAATCCTTATATCCAGCAACTGTGTCCCGGTGAAAATTCCGTGGCCACGCTGATCATTCCCAATCGCGCGGCGGCGAGCGATCCCTTCGTCGTCAGCACCATACAGAACGCCGAGGCTTTGTTCATTGCCGGCGGCAATCAAGCAGACTACATCAATTTCTGGAAGGGCACGCCGGTCGAAAGCAGTTTGAACGCGCTGATCGCGCGAGGCGTTCCCGTCGGCGGCACCAGCGCCGGCATGAATGTCTTGACCGAGTTTATCTATTCCGCGCTGGCGAGCCAGGGCGTCACTTCCAGCCAGGCGCTTGCCAATCCATTCACCCGATACATAACGCTCGACCGCGACTTCGCAAATGTTTCCACAGTCCAGGGACTGATCGGCGACCCTCATTTTGTGACTCGCGATCGCATGGGCCGCGACCTGGCTTTTCTTTGCCGCATCTTCACCAACAATTGGTCCAATGCGCCGCGCGGCATCTCTATCGACGAACAAACGGCGCTGCTCATTGACGGCAGCGGAAATGCCACCGTCGTTGGCTTCAGCACGGTTTATTTTCTCCAGGCTCCTGGCGGGCCGCAGGCCTGCCAAGCTGGAACTCCACTCACTTACCTGAACATTGCGGTGTACCGCATCAACTCCACCGGTACCTTTAATCTTTCCATGTGGAAAGGTACTGCAGGCGTAAGCTACAGCGTCTCCGCGAATGCCGGGGTCCTCAGTTCCACCCAATCCGGCGGATCCATCTATTGAAGCAGTAGGTGGTTCCTCCGCGGCGGAGATTTCTCTGCGACGGAAGGAAAAGTGGCCGACCTGTCCGAATGTCCAGTGGGGTTATATGTTCCGGCACTCGAGTCGATGGCGCTGCAACATCCAAATTCCCCGCTTAGCTAGAATGAGCGTGTGCCAAAAAGAAACTGCATGCGCCGAGCTGAATGGAAGCTCCAAACGGGAAAACCCGCGGAGGCGCTTTCTGCCAATTACCGGCTGGACTGTGATTATGGAACCGCGGTCATAACGTGCTGGGAAAAGGGCGGGATTGAGCCCATTTACGTCTGTGAAAGTCATGCGAAGCAGTTGGGGCCGTCGCGCGGCTACAGCCCAGAGGCGCGTGTCCTGACTGCGGAATCAGAAAATAAAGAGAGTACGATCAAGCGCGAGGATCGGATCAAAACCGAAGAGCTATCCGGCACAAAACCGAAGGGCGCCAGTTCGCCGGAGGCTGCGCAGAGCGCTTCGGACCAGAAAGTCGGACGAGGCGCGAGCGATGGGCCCGCCAGAACTCGGAGCCGCGACCTGACATTCGGGAACCCGGCGAAAGCGATGGTGGACGAAGCCATCTGGAATTTGGCAACCGGGGACTATGAGGCTTATCGGGCTGCGCTGCAGCAAGGGAAGTCCGCCAGCGAAGCGGCGCAAGCTGCGGGCGGGCAGTTGGCGGTGATCCATCAGAAGATCAGCGATTACGCGCTTAAGATGGAGGGAGTGCTTTCCGAAGCAAAAGCCACGATCAGCGCGGGAGAGACGATCGATAAACCGCTGGAACAGGCGATGCTGGAAATCATCGGCAGCGATGGACGCAGCGACCTGGATAAAGATGCAGCGATACAGCAACTGGGCGCAATGCAGGAATGGATCAAACAAGGCGCGCAGGGAGAGATGACTGCATTGCAGGCGAACCAAATGCTTTTGAGAATTGGGGAGCAGCTAAACTGGGGAGGAAGTTGCGAGGTTTCAGAAGAGCTGAAGGCGGTTTATCGGGCAGTGCACAGTAATCTGAAAGCAGCGATTTGTACGGCGGCACCGAGGGCACAAAATTTTCTCGATCGATTGAGCAACTTGTACGCAGCCAAATCCGAACTGGATCGAGAGCTGGTGAGCGCAAAAGAGTTGACGCAGGCTGTTCGGTAAAACCCATCTTAATTAATTGAAGCTCCGAGCCCAACGCTCGTTTATGAGATCGATTGGGGCTGTTGGCATCCTCATTCAAAATTGTGATTAGTGGTGGCGCCACCGCGGGCGGGGCGAGCTCCGCCCCTACAAATTGTTTCGATGCGGGTGGGAGAAAGTTGGGGCGAACATGGAATCCGCTAAAGGCGTGTAATGAGGGCGATTTCCGTAAAAATGGGAACCGGGAATTGTGTGCCCGGTTCTCCCATTTTTCGGACGCTGACTGCGATTATTGGCGGCTGGCGGGAGGAATGATGCTATTCATCCGGAGGTATTCCGCCATCTGGCCGTAGTGGTCGAAGCAGTGGCCGACGTTCAGAGTGGAGAGCCAGAGGCGGGTAACCATTCCTTCGCCGAAGGGGTTTTTGACCGGAGCCAGGAGATTGGCTTCCGTGACGCTACCGACGGCCTTGTGAAAATAGGCGAAGGACTCCTTGAGAAATTTTACGATGTCGGCTTTGGATTTGATCGAATCGGGACCGTTCTCGCCGCCCAGTTCGACCGGAGGCTTTTCGCCAAGGATCGCTGATCCGAGGATGTAGTTGACCGCGGCAACGTGCTTTATTTGCTGGCCGAAGGTGCGCACACCCTTGAATTCGCCGTTAGTGGGTGCGAAGGAGTATTTGTCTTCGGCCATAGCTTCGGCCGCGGGGACAAATTCTTTTTCGACATCAGTGACGCTCTGATTGAGGACCTGGGCGATGGTGCGATGTTCCGCCGGCTTGGCGTCCTGGGCGAGGGTAAAGCGAGCACCACTGAGCAGAACGAGAATTACGAGCAATCCTTTAATCGTCTTCATGGACAACCTCCGTGTACAAAGTGGAGCCATTGTAGCCCGGAATGCAGCTGAAGGGGGAACGGCGGCGACTATTTGTGTTCGCAGCGACGCGTTCACATTTTGCACAGCCGGAGAGCGGGAGTGAGGAGATTTATTTATGGATGCAGGGAGATGGCCGCTAATGCAGGTGTGGATGCGCGAAGGCGGGCGAGACGCGTGTGCTCGAGATCGTCCCTGTAAAACAGGTTGTA
>DATLVJ010000396.1:0-8157 GCA_035577585.1 Candidatus Limnocylindrales bacterium | reverse complement strand
TCATCGGTGTCGCCCTGGATATTTTTAAGGACCTCTATTCTTGAGCCCTCAAGTTCTATAACGTTTCCATCGAATTTTTCGATAGCAACAGCTTGAGTGGTTGCACCCGTGCCCAAGATCTTTTTCCATTTGTCTATTTTCTCTTCATAGACCTTGTTGATTCGGTCCGTTACCGCAGAATTCGCGATAATCCTCACTTCCGGATATGCCTGCTTAAAAACCTCCAGACCAAGAAAGTGATCGGCGTGCTCATGGGTAACGTAGATGATAGACAGCGCCTTTTTGGTTTCTCTGATTTGCAGTAATACTTTTTCAGCACTGGTTTTTGCCAACTGCGCGTCGACCAACATCACTTCGCGGGCGCCCTCGATGATCACGGAGTTAACCCAAAACTGATCGTCGGGAGAGGTGAACACCTTGATTGAAAAACTCTGCTGACCAGCCGCAAATGTAGATGGCCACGAAATTAGAAATATAAATCCAATCACCGCTGAACCAACAGCAAGACGCTCCATAAATTTTCCCTCTCTCGATCCATACGGCCGGATGTGTGGCGTTTGTCGTCTCGATTCCCTCATTTTCGATTTTGCAATTTCCCTTATACCCAATGTTAGCAGGGCCGGGAGGAAGGGCCGCCAGCTAACTCACTTGGCTATGAGTCCGATAAACGACACGAGAAACACCAACCCCGACACGGGGATCGCGATCAGCAGGAAAGCAACCCGGGCCCTCGGCCGCTCGCTGGTCCACCAGGCGCCCGCGGCCAGGAACGCCAACTGGGCAAGGGCATGCAAGAAGACAATTGCACTGTTGAGCGCTGACTGTTGCGAGCCGGCGTCGGGATTGGAACGCTGTTCGGCCACGGATATCGGGCGATTGGCCCAGTCCATCGCCGTTAGAAATAGGATGGCGAGCACCACGGGCCCAATCAGCGCCATTAGTACGGCCAGCCAGGTGGGAGGGCGTGCAGAAGGGTCGGTCATGGCGAGCATTATACCCACATGCACATCTGAATTCCGCGGGCTGTCGGCCCAGCCTCAACCATAGTTAATGAGGACTGTTCAATATCAAACAGTCTTGCGGAAATCGGTTTGGTAGGGTGGCGCATGGACCAAAAGACGCAAGTAGATATGCCTCAACCACAAATCTCTGAAGCGAAACTCAGGAAAGCGTTCGACGAGGTTTCCTATTCTTTCGAGAAGATACTGGGCGAAGTTCGCGGCGACTCGAACCTTGCGCTTGCCAAGCAGGCGGTGAATCAACTGCAAATCTCGCTGAACCAGTTTGAGAACCTCTTGAAAGAGGGTGGAGTCACCGTCGGCTCCTGCGACTCGATCAAATATCTTTATCAGGAAATCGAACACCCGCTTAGCGAACTGAGAAGGTATTTCATCAAAGAACCGTCGGAAATCCTGACGGACAAGGCCGCGGTCGTCTACGTCAACGCCTTAAAAGCCTCGTTTCGCAGGCTAATGGATATCGCGGAAGAAATGGATCAAGGGCGTTCGTCTATTCCCAAGTCTGCATTGTAAGTAACGCAGGGCCTAGCGCTTGCGTTCTTCCATGACGCCGAGGAGATTTTCTTCGGAGTCGCGGATCCACATTAGCCAGAGGTCGTGGCCGGGCATGCGGGCGATGATGTGGGGTTCCTGGTGGATGGAGACGGATTTTTCCTTCAGCGCAGCGGAGAGCGCGGCAATGTCGGTGCAGTGGAAGTAAACGTGCGAGCTGGCGCCGTGCTGCTCCGCGCCTTCACCACTGGCGAGATAGATGCGGATGCCGCCGCAATCGAAGAAGGCCATGTTGGGGGCGTTGAAGAGCAGGGGAAGGCCGAGGACGTCGCGGTAGAAAGCCGTGGCGCGGTCGATATCTTTGACGGAGATGGCGATCTGGAGAATCCCTGTGATTTGGGCGCTCATGGTCAGTTCGCCTCCCTGTGGCTTGCGCCGAGCGCGGCTGAAATCCGGCCCGGATGGGAATTGCGGAGTGAGCAGGAAACCCGATTCATGGTAGGCTCTCCTTGTAGCCATGCTATTCATTAGCATAGCTAACTAATAGTCATCTTAAGGAGCAGCCATGTCAAGCAAAATCTGGCTGCAGGCGGCGGAAGGGCTGCACTCCGGCGCTATCCGCGTCCTGCGCATGGTCCGCGCGGAGGACGCCCGGGCGGGCATCGGGCCGGCGCAACTCTCCGCCCTTTCGGTGCTGGTGTTTGCCGGTGAAAAAACCGTGGGCGAACTGGCGGCGCTGGAGCAGGTGCAGCCGCCAACGATGAGCCGCATCGTGGACGGCCTGGTGCAGAGAAAACTTGTCGAGCGAGTGAACTCCTCAAACGACCGCAGGTCGGTGCAAATCACGGCAACACCGGCGGGGCGCAAGTTGCTGCTGGCGGGCAGAGACCGCCGGGTGCGAGCGCTTGCGAAGCGATTTGAGGCGTTAACCAGGAAAGAAGTGGAGACACTTCATGCGGCGGCGCAAATCATGGCGCGCCTGTGAGGCGCGCTAATGGGCTGCGGGTTTCAGGACGGCGGTACTGCGCTCGTCTGAGGCGATAACGCGGTAAAACTTTTTGAGGTCGTCGGCTTTGGAGACGGGAACGGTGAGTTCCTTGATTTCGACCGAGCGGGTGTAGCGGAGGGTGTCGCCGACGGCTTCGGTTTTGCTGTGATAACTGCCGAAGCTGTACTCAACGTCGATGGGCGGGGGGAGTTCGTCCACCGCGTAGCCGGCAGGAAGCTTGATTTCAAAGTTGTCGGTGTCGCGGTGGGGCCCTTCAAATTCGACGGGATACTTGCGGGGTTCCTTGGTTTCGAGGAGGCCGCTGGTGTGGGAGCCGAGAACGCGGGGACGGACAAGGAGAAGCTCGCCAGCGCTCTTGCCATAGTCGGGAGAGACAAACGTCCAGTCGTAGCCGAAAGGCAGAGTGTTTTGCTTGAGGTTGGAGAAGGACGCCTGGGTGATCTGAAAGGCGCCCATGGAGTGGGACATCATGGATTCGATGACCTTGATGCGGTCGGCGTCTTTGTCCACGTTGCGAAGAGTCATGCGCTGATACCAGGCGGAATCGCCGACGCGGACTTCGTGGACGCTTCCGCTGAGAGTGCCGCGGGGATCTAGGGTGAGCTTGGCGACGCGCGTGGTGCCGCTGGCAGAAGTGCTCAGCTGCGGCAATTGGGTGAGCTCGCCGCCGCCGGGAGTAACCAGCAAGGCGTAATTGGCCTGAAGGGAGCCGTGGAGTTCGCCAAAGGGCGTGACCTCATCGGTTGGATCGAAGAATAGCAGGCGGCCGAGCTTGGGATGCTGAATCACGGCCACGAGCGAAGGATCCGTTACGGTGTCGGGGAGATGGATGGCAAGAATGGCGTGATTGAAGGAACCGACGTGTGGAGGAGTGGCGGGTGTGACGCCGCCGCGGTTGGTGTTGATGACGACGTGGTAGGAGTCAATATTGAGTTCCTTGAGCATGGAAGCGAGGAGAGTGGCTTTGTCTTTGCAATCGCCGAAGCGGCGGGAGAAGGTTTCCGGAGCAGCGTGCGGTTGCCAGCCGCCGATGCCGAGTTCAATGGCGACGTAACGAATATCTTTCTGCATGAATTCCGCGAGGGCATGCATCTGGTTATCGGGATCTTTCATGCCAGAGGTAAGTTCAGAAACTTTCTGTTTGATGGCGGGCGAAGCGTCACGGCGATTTTGCAGCAAGCCGTTGTACCAGAGGCCCATCTCGGACCAGTTGAGGAAACCGTGGCCGACGCCGCTGGGGGGAATCAAGCTGACGATCATGAGGCCCGCTACGCCTTTCCAGGGCGGCATGGATGGCTCGTGCTTGATTTCTGAGACGTCCTTGATGATCCACTGCCACTGGTTGTTTCCGAGAGAAGCGGGCGGAAGATCGGGGTGGTTCAGCCAGACTGCTTTATATTCCCAGCCTTGGGGAAGTTGGAGAGTGTAGCGGGCTTCACTGACGGGAATGCTTTCCTGGAAAAACCATTCGTCCTGGAGAACGTAGGGGCGGTCCTCGTGCTCGACTTCATAGCCGATAATGTTACCCGGCTCGGAAGCGGGAATCTCCATGACTTTAGAGTGCAGGTCGGTCATGAGTTCACCGCCTTCGACGCCGCCGTAGCCTTTCTCAATGGTGTCTTTATCTTTCACTTCGTAATCTTTACCCTGCGCGGGAATGCACCAGCCATGGATGCCGGTGATGCGGGTTTCGGCGTCGAAAGTGAAAGTAACTTTGCCGAAATGCCTGCCTCCGGGGCGGAGAATTTTGTAGACGATGCGATCGATTTCCTTGATTTTGCCGTTCGGCTGGACGATCAGAGTTTCTTCGGAAAGGAGAACGACGGCGTCGGTTTTTTCATCGTGAGCGGGGAGAGGAGCGCTGGTGAGAGAGTGCATCCAGGCGGGCGCGTCTCCGCCGAGTGCCGGGCGCACGGCAAGTGCAAGCAGCAGGAGGAGCATCCCCGCCGACAAAAAAAGGCCGGAAAATTTAGTTGTTGGCCGCGGCAGCGCCGGGCTGCAAAACGATTTGTTTGTCATCACCGGATCTCACGATTAAAAAGAAGTTCCGCAAATTGGGATACAGGTCTTTCTGCAGCAGGAAGAGATCGCAACGAAGGGTGCGGGAGACGTGGACAGCGCCAGGTTTTTCTTCGACCTTGAGGATGTACTCGGCAGCCTTGGCATCCTGGTCCTCCGGTTTGGGGAGGCTTTCGACTTTCCACCCGGCGGGCAGTTCGACGGTAACGTCATCGATTTTGAGAAACGGAAAACGGAAATAGATGGGATTGACGCGGTTGGCGTGCTCAAACATGTGCTTTTCGGTGGAGGAAAAAATGCCGGCAGGCAAGAGGGCGCGGCGGCCGGCAGAGGAGATCCAGCCGGGAATTTTCACCTCAAATTCAGCGACCAGCGGCTTTTCGGTAGTCGCCCATTCCGGTTCATTCTTGAGTTCCACCTCCACGGAGGCAGGCACATAGTCCTTCATGACTTCTTCGAGATATTTCTTGCGGGCTGGGGCATCCTGATTCCGCCACTCCTGCCTGCGAATGGAGGCCTCCAGGCCGGTGTACGTGACGGTGACTTTTCCCTCGAGGGCGCCATCGTCGGAAATCTTGAAATCCGCGTTGCGAAGGATTCTGGAGTCGGAACTCTGGGGCAAGGGAGTTTCAATCCAGACGCCGCCGTCCCGGTTGAGTTTCAAGCCGTTGACACCAGTCTCCAACCAGGGGAGGAAGCCATAAGGAGCGAAAGCTGAGCCCGGGTCGAAGAAGAGATCCTTGCCGTCCACCTTGACGATGGCGACGTTGGAGTTGAGCTCGGCGCTGTTCATCCGGCTCTGCTGGAAGAAATAATCGTTGCGGGTGGCAACGAAAGCGCCGGAAGCTTCAAAACCAGCGGCACGCGCGAGGCCGACAAAAAGCCAGGTGAGATCAAAACCGCTACCGTAGCCGTATTTGAGGATGTCGGCGGCGTTATCGATTTTTTTCTGATTGTCGTGCTTTGCTTCTTCCGCGGATTTATGCGGTTCGTAGCTGAGATTGCGAAACTGCTGGACGCGGGCATAGATTTTGCGCAACTTGGCGTCCTGGGAATCGGTTGGAGAAACGATACCGGCGACGAAGTTTTCCAGTTCCTTGCGCTTGCCTATAAAGCTTTCCAGCGCGCCATCGCGTTTCTTTCCGTAGCTGCGCCAGTATTTGACGGGGTCCGTCTCCAGGCCTTCCTGGCTGTAGACAAAAAGGACCCGGTATTTGAGTTCGTTTTCCGGGGGCATGTAATCTTCGACCACGAAGGCGGGTATATCGCGAGCGGTCATGCGGACGACGTTGTCTGGTTCCTGTTTGGGAGGAACGGTGCCGGTCGGCAAGCCGGCGGGCCAACTCCAGCGAATGGCCCATTCGGGATAGGGCTTCAGGCTGAATTTGGCGAGGCGGGTGAAGAGCTGGTCGCTGACGACCCAGTGGGAATCGAAGATGTAGTGGTCCTCAAAATCATAATTAAAATGATATTCAACGATGCTTCCGACCTGAACATCAGGGATGGTAAAAGTTTTCGCGCGAGTTTTGGTGCCTTTGGTTTTTTCGATGATCTTGTCGAAGACCTTCCCGTCGAAATTGGTGGCCGTGCCATCGGGATGGATGCAGCGGGCGCGGATGTTGCTGATGTTTACGCTGGCATCCTGCTTGTAGTAGGGGATTTCGACATTGGCGTACTGGCGGCCTTCTTCGTTGAGGATCTTGATGCGGACATAGTTGTATTCGGTGGCGGCCCGGCTGGCATCCTTGCGGTCGACCTGGCGGTAGAGATAGATGGCGGGGGCGCCGGGAGCCTTAGGCTCGCTGGTCATTTTGAGATCGGCGGGATCGATGGGCTGCCACTCGTCACCGGAAGTGATGGGCAGGAAGGGCCGGAACAACAGAGAGGCGACAACCAGAATCAGAAGAAAGACGAGGCGGCGCGGATTCACTCGAGGCTCCTGAAGGAGAAGATGGGCGCCGGTGGATACGGTAGGGAGAATCCCGTTCCGGGACGAGGTAAATCCAGGCCTGGAGAGAGGATGTCCACTAAGTCCGCAACTGCCGACACAGGTACCGAATGAAGGTGACAATACTGACCAGTAAGGAGGATGTCAAGAGGACTGGCGGGGGAGTGTTTGGGCGGAGTAGAGGAAGCGCTTTGCGGCGGGGCCGGGGTGGGGCATAATCCGGGCACACGGAAACAAACAAGCGTTCGAATCGAAGTGTTCGACGCGAAGCGCTTGCAGCGAAACATTTGCACAGATGATGAGAAGGATTCAGGGAGGAAACGGTGAGCGACCGTCCATGGAGTTCCACGGCACCCGCGGGAGAGTTTCAGCCGTATGTGCCGGCAGAACAGAAGCTGGCCGAATTTTCTTTGCGGGCGGTGGTGCTGGGAGGCTTGTTCGGGCTGCTGTTCGGGGCGGTGACGGTGTACGTGGGATTGCGGGCGGGGCTGACGGTGTCGGCATCGATACCGATTTCGGTGCTGTCGATCAGTATTTTGCGGGCGTTCGGTCGCTCGACGATTCTGGAAAACAACATTGTGCAGACGACGGGGTCCGCGGGGGAATCGCTGGCGGCGGGGGTAATGTTCACCATACCGGCGCTGATCTTTCTTGGCTTTAGTTCAGATTTCACCTTCTGGCGGATTTTTCCGATCGCACTGCTGGGTGGGTGGCTGGGCGTGCTGTTCATGGTACCGATCCGGCGGCAGTTGATCGTGAAGGAACACGGGAACCTGGCTTTTCCCGAAGGGACAGCCTGCGCGGACGTGCTGGTAGCGGGTGAGCGCGGGGGATCGTTTGCCGGGAGAGTTTTCTGGGGATTGGGACTGGGCGGGATTTATACGTTTCTGATGAACACTGTGCAGGCGTGGACGGGGCAACCGGAAGCGCGGCCGGGCTGGTATCCGGGCGCGTCATTCCGAATGGCGATCACGTCGGAATATCTTGGCGTCGGCTACATTATTGGTCCGCGGGTGGCGGGAATATTGTTCGCGGGGGGCATCGTGTCGTGGCTGGTGATGATGCCTGCGATCAAGTTTTATGGGCAACTGGCCGGGAACACGCCGATTTATCCGTCAACGGTTCCGATACCGCTGATGTCGCCGGACCAGATCTGGAGCAGCTACATCCGGCCGATGGGGGCGGGCGCGGTGGCAGCTTCCGGGCTGATTACGCTGCTGAGGACGTTGCCGACGATCATTTCTGCTCTTCGGGCCGGGCTGAAGGACGTTCGCACGGAAGGCAGCAGCCATACCGAATCTTCCAGCCGGATTGATTACGAAGTTCCCATGAGGTGGGTTGTCGGCGGATCCATTGTCATCGTGGCGATGATCTGGGCGGTGCTGACGTTCTTCCCGATCCAAGGGGCGCAAACGCAGTGGTATCAAAATATGTTTGCGGCTGTGTTCGTGGTGGTGTTCGGGTTTTTGTTTGTCACCGTGGCGGGACGGATCAGCGGGTTGCTGGGGAATTCGTCGAATCCGATCAGCGGAATGAGCATCGCGACATTGATGGCGACGTGCGCGATTTTCTTTGTGGCCGGATGGACCAGTCCGAGGTACGCGGTGCTGGCGTTGATGATTGGCGGGGCGGTTTGCATCGCGGCGGCGATTGCGGGAGCGACCTCGCAG
>DATLVJ010000395.1:0-9892 GCA_035577585.1 Candidatus Limnocylindrales bacterium | reverse complement strand
ATCGGATTGCTTGGACGTAATTTCTTATCACGCCGGCCTGCTGAAATGCCGAAGCGTCCTTGAGAAGGCGGTCGATCCGGCCCTGCGCGAGCCGTATCAGCCGCCCGTGTTCACGACGCTCTGCTTCAAGCTTGCGTTTCCGTTACCTACCGATTCACAGGCGCTGTAAAGGTCCACGTGAATGTAGACATGGACACGAGCGCGAAACCGCCCATCGCGGTTTGTGAGTCCTACTTCGTATAATCCACATAAATGATTGCCGCCTTGCAGTCAGAATGGGCAATCAGAAGATGCACCTCAGTGCTCGACACCAATCCTCTCTTTCCATTCGGCGCTACAAGCGGGACATTTACGGAGGCGTTGGAAAGCAGAAAATCGGTCAAATCCTTCGGCTCGACGTTCGGAAGCAGCGGTTGATTCCGACCCGGATTGACGCCACCGAGATCAGGAATGTCAAGGTAGCGTGACAAAGGAGGCTCAAGTTGTTTCATTTTTTCGAAGGAAGCGAGTGCAGTCGGGTGATCCGAAACGTCATCCTGTTTCATGCCCTGAACCAGGAAAATGAAATGCTCGTTACCCGACGAAAGGCTCGTGAGGGTATCACTGATCGGCGTACCATCGTCCTCGTGGCCGGTGAGACTGATGGTTGTTGAGGGCGAGAATTGATACCGCAGGACGATTAACACAGCCAATCGAACGGCTCCCGTGTTCGGGGGAATCGGTGTGATGTTCGACACCCACATGGGATCCGCATTCCATGGAACAACTTCGAGTGGCAGAGGCAGCGTAAGCCGTAGGTATCGTAGCTTACCTGGATCGCTACTTAGATGCTCGCTCTTCCCCGCCACATTCAAAAGGCTCGTTCCGGCAACTGGGTTCACAATACTCATCGCTCCGGATCCTGGATTACTTATCGTCAATGTATATTCCCCGGGATCAAGTATTCGCGAATTTAATGGACTAGCACCTTCCAGCAGCGGTGCAGAATGGTTCGGGACATTCGGGACAAGCACACTTATGTTGTTACTAGTTCTTTCGATCACGAAAGGTCCTTGGAGGATAACATCCAGCAACCCTGACAATGGCGCCGCGGCAGGCGTGACATGCGATGGCCTTTCAATTACATTTGCTTGCGGGGCCGCTGCGCCTACACCGCTAACCCAAACAAAAATGACAAGAAGTGCGATCAACTTAATCACACTCATCCGAACTGGGATTCTCATGGACCCTCCTCAGATATCTCAGGCTCTTCCGAAAGCATTGAATCCGGCCCAATAGTAGGGATGGGAAGTCTCGGGTGCCGCTCGTACGCTCTTGGCGGCCTCCGAGAGGGCTCGCGCGGGGCTCTTTCCGAGTAGCACCGAGTCATAAAACTTTTCCGCAAACACCGCTCCTGACCGTGAGTCCAGATTCCATCGCGTTCCGATGACGTGCGGAACACCAGCCCGCAATAGCGCCCGGACAAGACTATCCGGATCCTCAATGCCCCTCTTTTTTCCAATTTCCGTGGAGCACGCCGCTAACACGGCCAGTTGAAGCCGGCTCATGGGTACCGTCGACAACCGGGCCTCAGTAAGCACTGTGGATTTATCTCGCCGGCCGCCTGACGACGCCAGAATCACTCCGCTCCCGCCGGGACCGGATCCGCCGTGACCGGCAAAATGAAAAACCGTTGCGATCGGGAGTTCGCGTTCTACGCGGTCGATGGTTGCTTCCGACCCCAGCAAAAGTCGCGGAGACAGGAATTTTCTGGAAATCGAGGTGACTTCACCGATGACATCCGGTAAGCGCTCGCGATGATTCGTTATTGCGCCCTCGGGAACTGCGACCGCGAGCAAATTGGATTGCCGAGAAATCTGCGAGCTTCGGCGCAGTTTTGCCTGATAGTAAAGGCCCTCCGACCAAACCAAGTCGAACGTCTCGGCGAAATAATGCCCCTGTCGATCGACAAGAGCTTGCACCGGAAGCTCAGCGATCACTTCGTCCCCTTCAATAATCAAGGTCTGCCCTTGCACCAATTGATCCCGGACCGGGTTTATCAGAAGCTCGTATATTGCTCTTCCTTGTGCACGCAACAGAGAAGAGTCAGACTTTGGGTTCGAACAGGCTTTGCTGAATCGTCTTACTTCCCTCTCGAGTTCGTCCGAACTCTCCGGTATCCACCTCGATTGCACTCCCCGCTCGTCCGCGATCCATACGGCGTAACCATCCGAAAGCTTGGCATAAGACAAGAGTGTACTGCCGACGTCCACACTCTTTATTGTGTCGGACAACAGGTCGAAAGCTCGCGAAGACGAGCTACCGCGACCGAAATTCGTTGTCTCAATCTGATTGTCGTTGGCCGCCGGGCGAGTGGTGGTAGCGATATGGCTGTTCGGTCTGAATGATCGGAGCGGAGCTCCCTTGTACCATTCCCAAAAAGCGAATGCGGCCCGAGCATCATTCTGCCGGAGGGCCACGTTCACCAAGTTTCTGTAAGCTTCCGAGTGGTCTCGATCCCACTCCATTCTTTCACGCTCCGATTTCAGAGACCGAAGTCCTACTTCAGCCAGCTCTACCGCGGCACCGAACGAGGACGCTGCCCCTGACAGGTCGCCCATCTGCTTCTGCAATTGACCGGAGACCGAGTAGTAACGATCCAAGCCGTAACGATAGGTGCTCGATAGCATCTGCGCTCGAACGTTGGCCAGGCGCTTCGAGGCGCTGTCGTATTTCTTGAGGCGGATTTCCGCTTCGGCCAGCCAAATCTCTTCGTCTGCGCGTCTGCTGGCCGTAACCCGATTTTGGGGGCACATTTCGAACAAAGCGGTCGCCTCTTTGAAATTCGCTTCTGCGAGCTGCGGCAAATCTGCCTTTATTGCACATTTTGCCAGTTGATCGTGGGCGGCCGCGCGCAGCATAAGATCTGGATCCGCATCTATCGTTGTAACCGCTTCTCTCAAGATCGTTAATTGTAACAATGTTTCGTGTGAGTCTTCTGCAAGAAGCTCCATTCCGTCCAAGAGGCTGTATCGCCGCATGCGGGGATAACTTCCCGACCAATAAATGGCAAGGCCTTCCTCCGCGAGTTTCCAGCTCGCGTCCGTGTTCCCTACCGCGGCTTCGAGTCCCGCCAAAACGGTAAGCGCGCGGAGATGCGCGGTAGCATAGCCCGCGCCCTGTGCGAAATCGCGCGCATGGGCAGCCACTCGTCGCGCCTCTCCTTCGTCCCCAACAAGGTCAAAGCATATTGCGTTTTCGATCAAGAGCTGAGATTCGAGCCATCGGTAGTGAAGGCCTTCGAGTTCGCGCCTGAGAGGCCTTGCGAGTCTCAGACAATCCATATTCGCATCGGTTAGGCGCAGGGCAGTCACCTCTTCCATTTCAGCCCGCAGCTCGCCAGCTCGACTCCCTGCGTTACGAAATAGGCGCTCGGCCCGACGCGACTCCCTCAGAGCCGTAAGGTAGTCACCCATATCGTCGGAATTTAGTGAATGAGCCAGCGCTTCATAGCCCTCCCGGAGAATATTGGAATCCGGGGTCCTCAATAAGTCGTAAAGCCACGGATCATCGTGTTTGCTCCGAGCGATTTTCGCTATAAGTTGAATGGCCGTGGTCAATCTGCTCATGCCGTTGGTGTTCCGCATATCCCGCGCATAGATTACCGGCAACCATGTCGTCTCGATCTCCTTGAAATATGGCTCCAAGTGCTCATCGACAGTCTTGACCAAGCCGACCTCGTTGGTACTCGCGGGGACAGACTCTGGAAATTGCGGATCCACTGAGCCGCTGATTTTCTTCTGATCTCGAATTTCTTGCTGAATTGTTTCGAGATGCCGGCGCGCTTCGTCCGCCCAATCTCCGGTCTGGTCGAGTTGCAGATAGTGTTCCCAATCGCGCATAGCCTGGTCGTAGAGCAGCAACCGCTCTTCTGCGAGAGCTCGGTTGAAGAGGCTCGCAAGGTCGTTGGGAGCTCGAGCCAACGCCTTACTGAACTGCTCAATCGCGCTTCCATAGTCGGACGGTTGCTTCTCTTGTTCCGCACGCAGGAAATAAGCCGACCCTAGGTCCGCGAGCAAGGAGACTCGGGTTGGGTCGGCGGCGATGGCTTGCTCAACCGAACCAATGGCAGCTTGATAGTCTCCCTCGAGGAGTTCGGACTGCGCCTGAGCCTGTAGCCACAAGGGATCATTGGGCTTCTCTTTTATCTTTTCGGCGATCACGCTCTCGGCTCTTAGGAGAGCGCTTGGCCGCTCGAAACGCGAGCGCCCGCCGCTGCGTCTTTCGATGCGAAATGGTGCATGAGGTGCGTTTTGAAAACGCAGTTCAAAAGGTCGTTGTTCGGAATAGGCTTTCGCGAGCAGATCCTCAATCGATGTTTCACGCGAGCGGACCAAAATCATCCCGAAGACAAACACGGCCAGAATTCCTGCCGCGGTGCCATAGGCCCATAGTGGGAAAAATCGCGGCCTCGCCTTAGCCTGCACCAGAGTCTCTTCGACACGAGTTGCAAGCTTGCGACTGAGCTGCTTTTGGAAAGCCGGATTAGCGGTTTCGAGAGCTGAAATTGTCGATTGTTCTTCCAGGCTCGTCTCGTCGGAGAAGTCAATCGTTGTTTGGCGAAAAACAGATCCGCAATAATCGCAAATAATCACATGCTCCACCAGTTGCTCTCGCCGTTCGGGACTCATCATGCCCACAATCAACTCCATCAATTCGATCCTCTTCGGACAGTCATGACCAGACTCCGCAGGTTTGCCCTTTCGCAAACGTACGAGCTCGCGCTCGGCTGCCTCGTGCTTAGACAATAGGTCTCGGCATGTCTTGCAGAGCAAGAGATGCGCACGAGCGCGTTCCAATAAATCCGATAGCGATTCAGCGCCCGGTACGGCGTTTTGTGCCCCGATCAGCCGGTCGAGTTCTTCGCTACTGAGGTGTTCTTCTACCTTCACTTCACCTTTCCTCCTGTTAGAACGATTCGGCCTGACGTATCCCTTCTTGTTTCTCAGGTGCGGGTCCGATGCGTCGCTGCACCAAGTGCTCCCGGACAGAACGAGTCAAACGAAAGAGGGTGCTCTCTACCCCCTTAACGCCCAAGCCGAATTCAGGGATCGCGGCGATCGCGCTCGCCGACAAACCGACTCGGTAGTACAGCCAAAAAATCCTGCGATCGCGCTCCGAGGTCGGACCCGTCGTTACCTTTCTAAGGCACAGATCGATCTGCTCGATCAATAGTCGACGCTCCAAGGCGGTCGAGACGATATTCTCAGCAGCGGCCGGGCCTATGTCCTTTTCTTCGATCGAATCCGTTATCGTGCCTCCGCCTCGCTTTCGAGACTGGGAAGCCTTGAAGTGGTCGTGAACAAGATTGGCCGTAAACACCTTGATGTATCCAAAGATCGCGTCCTTATGCGCGGACTTGAAACTCTGCAGTCCGCGCAATCCACCCGCGCAGAATTTCAAATAGGTCTCCTGCACTAGGTCATCGACAGCTTCCGACGAGCAACCGCCCCATTGCCGGGACACGCGAATAACCACTCGAGCTATGAGAGGGTGAAAACGCCGCACAAACTCCGCCCACGCCAGTTCATTGCCCGACTCAATGCAGGCACAAGCGAGCTCCTCCGGTGAAACGGCCGAGTATTCCACTGACAACGGCTCCCTCCGAATGTTCGCAGATTGTACATCAAGAATCGGTTAATTCATTTGAAGGGCACTGTTTGTAAAATGCATCCTCGACCTTCCTCACAGAAACACCGGTTTCGCGCACCTCAAATAAGAGTTATCAGAAAAGGGATCTGGCTCCCGCTTGCGTTCTCTTTTGGGGACGGACGATTTTAGAACCATCTCGAAGAGGCGCAGACTCATGAACCGAATTCATTGGCCGATCTATGCTCTGATGGCCACGATGCTGGCCGGAAGTTTCCTCAAAGCGAACGCGCAACAATACGAATGCCGACCGGCACCTAAGCCGGGCTACAAACTATTCGTGATTGATGCACACTCGATGACACTTACAGAAGGAACGACCCAATATGACAACAACACTTCCCTCTGGATCGTCGTCGAAAATATTAATCCCTTCGTTTCGACGTACACCCTGTCGGTGAAGCGTACCGCGGTAACCGAACCCGCGATTGCTGCATTCCTCGGAGACATAGGAGGTGTCGTTGGCGACTTCTTGCCGAAACAATCGCCAGCGCCGGCATCCTCCACGCCCGGCCAAGCCGCGCCGCAAGTACAGCCTGGCCCGCCGGCTTGTTCGCTTTCGATTCAAACCAGCGTTTTTGATAAATTCGGACAGTTCGGTAAAAATCGCGACAAAGTTGCGGATGCGTTGAATCGTGTAACTTCGTCGTATCAGACGGCCTCGAAAGATCTCGCGAAGCAACTGGGAGTGGTTCATGATGCCTCGAAATGCCTCAACATCCAGACCGAGGCAACAGCGCTACGCACGCAACTCGAGCAAATAAAGTCGCCAGACCTGTTGGAAGCGGCCACTTTTTCCGGTACTCCGAATGAACAAGATCCGACCCAACTCCTCCAAGGAGAGATTCTTAAATTGATACAGGAAGCTAAAGGAGTTCAATCCGCGATGCTCGATTATCGCCGGCAACTTGCCACTCATGCAGAATGCGACAGCCCGTCCCCGGAAGATGCCAAACAATTTCAGGCCGAAGAAGACTTTTTAGGCAAATTCCTCGGTCCGACGACCGGTACTCCCGAATCCCAGGTTTTCCTGAACCAGTTAAACACTCTAAAAGACAAATATTCGCAGTTCACCCAAGCGCGAAGCGCTCTAGCGAACCTTTTCAACCGCGGCTCATCGCCCAATCCGTTCGTCCTTACCAATGGTTCCATCATCAACGAAAAGCAGGCTGACGACGAAATCATCCTCGAAGCGGGTGCACCGGTCTCTGTGATTGATGGACAGGGCACTAAGACAAATGCGAATCCCGCACCTCCGCCAAGTGCCCCAACAAAAACGGCGTCAACAACCAAGGCGGCCTTCGATCAAGTCATTCATTTCGGCTATGGCCCGAGATTTACCATCAGTGGTGGCATTGTGACCTCTTTTTTGGAAAACAAGCAGTACACAACGGCCAACGGCCAAATCGCCTATCAGAACAATTCGCGAACTAGGATTCTGCCCATTGCCGCCCTGAACGGGCGATTTCACGACTGTAATCCTGACACAGGTGTCAAATGCCTCCTAGTTCCACAAATCTCCTTCGGCATCACGGCCAAGTCCGATGACAAGGGTACTTCGCCCGAATACCTGGTCGGCCCTTCTTGGGCATTCATCGATCGGCAGTTGTTTATCACTCTCGGAGCCTACGCGGGTCAGCAACAGCGCCTCCTCGGGGGATTGGCGGTCGGCCAGACTACGTCCTTGAGTGCCGCAAACCTTCCTATAGCGAAGGAGTATCACTGGAGTGGGGCCATTGCCATAACCTGGAAGCTGAAATAATCAGGAAGAGGAGCAATATGCCATGCGGACCAACCGACTGATCTTTGTTTTCGTTCTGGGCCTACTGCTCATGGCAGCAGCCACGAACGCCCAAACACCGCAAAAGATTGTGGACCATGGCCCGGACGGTGAAAAGAGAACGTTCGTTGTGCTCGGCGACGGTTATTCCGCGGCGGAGCAATCCAAATTTGCCAGTGATGTTGATGCCTTGCTCATAAAGGGTGTTTTTGGCCATGACTTCTACAAAGACAATTTCGCGGCCTTCAACGTATACAGAATTGATCTCATCTCACCCGATTCCGGCGTGAGTACACCGACCTTCGCGAAAAATACCGCCCTCAAGGTGATCTATAACGGCGCTTGGAATCGCTGCTGGCTCGAAGAGTCCAAGACAACGGATGCATTGATTACCAAGGCTGCCGCCAAAGTCCCCAAGTACGACTACGTACTGATTCTTGCGAACGAGACTCGTTACGGGGGATGTCGACGCGGCAGTCGCCTTTACGTAACGAGCGGTAGCGGTTGGAATGTGGTTGCTCACGAGTATGGACATGCAATCGCCGGTTTATATGACGAATACTCCGTCAAAGGAGCTGGACCGTACAATCAAGATCCCGTCAATGTTAACAACTGTTCGACCGTCTCGGACCGAAATAGCGTTGTGTGGCATGAGCTGATTGATACAAATACGACCGTGCCGAGCGACAACCTGCATAACATTGATGCAAATAATACTGTAGGAGAATTTACCGGATGCAACTACAACGAAACGAAAATATACCGTCCGGTTCGAACTTGTCGGATGAATTCCGTCAATCAATACTTTTGCCCCGTTTGTCTCGGGCTCATGCACGACGTATTGGCACCATTCTTGACCAGCGCCGCGTCACCACCTCCTGGAGATGTGTCGGGCCAATCTGCAGAAGCGCTGGGCGAAGGGAAATTTATGAACATCGTAGTAAGAATTAGCAGGAATCAGGAACCTTCGATTCTTAAAGCGACTGAAATTACGGGCAGACTTGTCTCCTCTCAACAAGCTGCACCTCCTTACTTCTTCACTTTTAATAAGGATGCGGCCACAAACTACGCGGACTTCGTTCCGGAGGACCCCTACCTCGTCAGGGGATTTGCAGATCCGGAACATCCAGAACAGGGCGAGAAATTCCTCCAGGCCGACTCGACGACGATCATTGTGAATGTACCAAGGACGGACATCGCAAGCGCGACGCACGATCTGAGTATGCGGCTCTACAAAGTAGGGCCAGTAGCCATTGGGCAATACAAATCCCCGCGAAGCTCGGATTTGGCTCTGGTAGACCGGCTCATACATTCTCAGGGCGTAACTAAGGAACTTGATCTATCGAAAGCGGCTTTAGGCTCAGCGATACAAGCGGTCGGCCCGAAAAAGAACTGAAACTGAAAGTGTTGCGCTCGCAAAATGCGTATGATGGTCTGCTATGGGTGCTTCCTTAGCATCGCGGGTCGGTTTGGCGTTCTGCTTCTTGATCTGCCACCCAGCATGCCCTAGAGCAACGCGCCCTGCTTCATTAACCATAGTCGAAATCCATCCGCCCCTTGTTGCATTCGAGATGGAACAAGAACGAAACACACAGAGTCATTCGGATCCGACTTTCCTTGCGCTCATCATCAGGCTTGAAGAGTCTCGTACGCCTCGTATCGAAAAAGCGACTGAGGTGACCGGAAAATTGATTGCACCACCGGGACCGTCCAGCAAGTTTATTTACGAAATTACTAGGGACGGTCAGCCGTTTGCTGTTGGTTTCCTGCCAGAGGATCCGTTCGTTTCGCGCAGCTTTCCTGATCCGAAAGCTCAGCAGAAAGAGCAGGTGGGTCAGGCAAAGTCCGCGACGATTAGTCTCAATATCCCCGATACCGATGCGGCGGCCGCGGCCGCCGGAAGGATTGGAATTCGCTTCTACGCGCTTCGCCCTGGAACTGACATCCGGCGGATAGATTCTGAAGTCTTCAAGAAACTGATTGCGGATTCAAAGATTTCGCTTCGGTTCGAACTCGACCCAACCACAATCAGCAACAAGTTTAAGAGCCAAAGTCCAAATTAGTTAATTGCGATCACTCGCCATCTGTACAAGAAACAAGACAGGCAGGTGTTCACAAAACACATCCGTTTCGAACGCTGAATTGGCTCACGGTTCAGACTGATATATCAATCACTTCCAGGCGGGCGCCATCTGGGGTTTTCTGAACGCAATTTATTAGTGGACAGGCCGGGTATCCAATGCATCCCGGAACAATGATTGTTGAAGTTACCGGAGATCTCGTTGAGTTGTAGGAAAGAAATTGCCCTACAATGGGCGGCCTAATTACTTCTTTCAACTCCGAAATGCTTCGTCATTTCGAAGCGTGAGGTTTCATCTGCAGAGCTAGTCTTTTCAACTTGGCGGCGTCTTGATTGGCCGGGTC
>DATLVJ010000394.1:0-4549 GCA_035577585.1 Candidatus Limnocylindrales bacterium | reverse complement strand
GAAATCCCGCGATTAGACTGCGGGTCGCTGGGCAGCAGATGCCAGCAAAGTTTTCGATGAGCAGCAACGCCGCCGCTAGTGGGGTTGCTTGATCTCCGTCGCCGTCCCTACCTTCACTGTGCTGCCGTACCGCTTGTAATTCGAATAGCGAATCGTCATCCGTATGTGCACGTCTCCCGAGCGGAAGTGCAGATAATCATCGGCGCGCGTGTACACCGGAAACCAGAAACCCTTCTCGATGTTCTGCCGGTAGGTGCGAAACCTCGGAAACACGTTTTCATTATTCTTGTTGATGATGTCCGGAACCGCTTTCCCGTCGGACATCACGATCTGCAAATCGTTGTCGTCCACCCACACGCGGCCCTGAAAGTAGCGCTGCTTTTTCTCGATGGTCTTCGGCGCAACGTCGAATATGTAGCAGGAAAGCTCGTCCACCTGCTGCCGCCCGACGTACGTCACGTTGTATTTGGGCAGGTCCTCGGCGTTCAGCACAAATGGCTGGACGTTTCGCACGTCGTCCAGGTCTTGCTCGCTCAACTGAATGCGCTGCAGCGTATCCGCTGGTGCGAACGTCACCTTTTCAAATCGTTTGCCGTCCGGTGTGAACACGATTTCACTCGTCATCCGGTACTCGCCATCGGGACGGTCGTCGTCATCAATCGTCTGGATCGAGAAACTCTGCGTATACGTATAGTTGCTGCGCTCCAGCTTGAATTCCGATTCGCGCTCCGAAAATCGCTTGATGATCTGGTCGACCGGTTGCTTCGGCGCTTCGTTCAGGATCGGGCTGTCGCCCGGCGAATGGATCGATTGCGGCGGCGGAGCCGAATGGTACGTCTGATTGGCGGGCGGGGCTGGTGGTGGCGCCGGTGGAGGGGCCTGCGTCCGCGGGGAGGGCGGATGCGGGAGCGGGCCGGGGTCCTGGCCGAAAACAACGGATGACATGCCTAGATAAAACACGCCTGCAAGAACAATCCGCGAACAGCGCATAAAATGTCTGGTCTTCAGAAGCACAGCAACCCTCGCCAAGGAACCGTTTCCATCTGCTATCTCTATAGAGTTTACCTTAAGGCGCAGGGTTGCATGCCAATCACGTGGAACGCCACTTCAGAAACACCGCTGCAAGCGGGGGCAGGGTCAACGCCAGCGAATAACGCCGCCCTTGCCAGGCGTGTTCGCCGGCGTTCATCCCGCCAAGATTGCCCACATTTGTCCCGCCAAACGCCGCCGCGTCGGTATTCAGAACTTCTTCGTAGTGGCCGGGTCGCGGAACACCGATGTGATAGCCGTACCGCACCACCGGCGTGGCGTTCAGAATCACCACCAGCAAGTCATCCGGATTCTTCCCCCGCCGGATGAACGAGAACACACTGTTATCGGAGTCGTTGGCATCGATCCATTCGAACCCCTGCCAATCGAAATCAACCTGATGCAGCGCAGGTTCAGCGGCCAGCAGTTTGTTCAGATCGGCGACCAGCCGTTGAATTCCCCGGTGCGAATCGTGTTCCAGCAAGTGCCAGTCCAGGCTTCGCGTCTCGCTCCATTCCTGCCGCTGCCCAATCTCCTGCCCCATGAACAACAGCTTCTTCCCGGGGTGCGCGTACTGGTAAGCAAACAGCAGCCGGAGATTCGCGAACTGTTGCCACATGTCGCCCGGCATTTTGTGCAGCAGTGAATTCTTGCCGTGCACCACTTCGTCATGCGAGAACGGCAGCATGAAGTTTTCGCTGAACGCATATAGCAGTGAAAAAGTCAGTTTGTTGTGCTCGTAGCGGCGGTAGATCGAATCCTTCGAAAAATAGTTCAGCGTATCGTTCATCCAGCCCATGTTCCACTTCAGGCTGAAGCCCAGCCCGCCCAGATACGTCGGCCGCGAAACGCTCGGCCACGCCGTCGATTCTTCCGCGATGGTCAGCACCCCGGGAAAGCGGAGATGCACCACTTCGTTCAACCGCTTGAAAAAATCGATCGCGGCCAAATTTTCGCGGCCCCCGTAGCGATTGGGAACCCACTCCCCGGGCTGCCGCGAATAGTCGAGATACAACATGGACGCCACCGCATCCACGCGCAATCCGTCAATGTGGTATTTGTCCAGCCAGAAAAGCGCGTTGGAGATGAGGTAGTTCACCACCTCATTCCGTCCGTAGTTGTAAACCAGCGTTCCCCAATCGGGATGCGATCCCTGCCTCGGATCCGAATGTTCGTAAAGATGCGTGCCGTCAAATTGCGCCAGCCCGTGCGTGTCCCGTGGAAAATGTGCCGGCGTCCAGTCCAGCAAGACTCCCAGCCCGGCCTCGTGGCAACGATCCACAAACTCCATGAAATCCGCGGGCGATCCGTAGCGGCTGGTGGCGGCAAAATACCCGAGCGTCTGATAGCCCCACGAGCCGTCGTAGGGATGCTCCATGATCGGAAGAAGCTCGATGTGCGTGTAGCCCAGCCCTTTCACGTACGGAATAAGCTGGTCCGCAAGTTCGCGGTAACTTAGCCAGCGGTTATTCTCCTCCGGCATGCGCCGCCAGGATCCAAGGTGTACTTCGTACACGCTGATGGGCTGCTCCAGCCAGTTCTTGGCGGAGCGTTGCTTCATCCACTCCGCATCCCGCCACGAATGCTTGTCCAGCCCTGCTACCACGGAACCCGTATTCGGCCGCAGTTCCGACCGGAAACCATACGGATCGGCCTTCAACGGCAGAATATTATTTTCTGGCCCAACAATCTCGTACTTGTAGATTGCTCCGTCGCCCTGTTCGGGAACAAACAGCTCCCAGATCCCGGAATTTCCCCGCGAGCGCATCGGGTTCACCCGGCCATCCCATCCGTTGAAATCCCCAACCACGCTCACTCGCCGCGCGTTGGGCGCCCACACCGCGAAGTGTACGCCGGTCACTCCTTCCAGCGTCTTCACGTGGGCGCCAAGCTTTTCGTAAGTGTCGTAGTGGCGGCCTTCGCCCATCAGGTAGAGATCGAACTCCGTAAGCAGATAAGGGAATGCGTAGGTGTCGTGCGTTTCCCAGACGTCGCCATAGTCATTGCGTAACCGAAGGCGATAGCTGGACGGCGCCGGAGCTGTCTCATTTGGGGTGGGAAGCGTAGCCTCGAAAAATCCCGTATCGCGCAGGCGGCGCATCGGAATCGAAGCGACCTGTCCCGTCAGGATAATTTGCGCCTCGAGCGCGCGCGGCTGAAACGCTCGAATGGACCACAGACGCCCCTGCGGCGATTCCACTGGATGTGGCCCGAGCACGCCGAAGGGATCCGCGTTGCGAGCGCCGAGCAGGGAAGTGAGGCGCGCACTGAAGTCGTCAACGGCCGCAACTTTCGCACGGGAAGGGGTCAATTCAGCCACGCGGCCATTCTAGCGGAACCCACCCGCACGGCCAACTGGCGTTGCAGCCACAGTTGCGTATCGCCGAAAATCTACTTCTTCCGCACCTATATGGGGCCCGAAGCGCACTTGCCGGTCGGCAAGCCGCAGGATAAAGTTGCCAGGCGGCTTCTGATCCCCGAATGCCGCCGGGATTGCAATTTGCCGGTGCGGAGAGGTTTCGTGAAAAATAGAATCGCCTGGGGCGCTTGGATGGTATCGCTGATGGGAACTACATTCGGACTGAACGCCGCGGGGCAAGACCGTTCACAAGCCCGCTCTATGATCATTTCCCGGCAGGGAATCGTGGCCGCGGAATCGCCGCTCGCCGCGCAAGCGGGCGCGCGCATCCTCGAACGCGGCGGCAACGCCGTGGACGCCGCCATCGCCACCAACGCGATGATGGGTGTGGTCTCTCCCATGATGAACGGCATCGGCGGCGACCTCTTTGCGATCGTCTACGACGCAAAAGCCAACAAACTCTACGGCCTGAACGCCAGCGGTTGGGCGCCAAAAAACCTGACGCCCGAGTTCCTCAGGAAAAAAGGCCTGCGCGAGATGCCCCAATCCGGCGTCAACGCGATCACCGTCCCCGGCGCCGTCGACGGCTGGCAGAAACTCGCCGATAAATTCGGCCGCAAAAAACTAAGCGACGACCTTGCACCCGCGATCCAAACCGCGCGCAATGGCTTTCCCGTCACCGAATGGGTGGCAATGTACTGGAACGGCGCCACCGACTACCTGCGCGGCGACGCGGCAGCCGCAAAACTTTACCTGCCGCAGGATCGCCCTCCCAAAACCGGCGACATCTTTGCCAACCCGGAACTCGCTGCTTCCCTGCAACAGATTGCCGCCCACGGGCGCGATGCTTTCTACAAAGGCGAAATCTCCAAAAAAATTCTGGAGACCATCGAGCGCCACGGCGGGGTGATGAACCCCCAGGACCTCGCCGAATACTCCAGCGAATGGGTTGAGCCCATCTCCACCACTTATCGCGACTGGACTGTCTACGAACTTCCGCCCAACGGCCAGGGACTCGCCGCCCTCGAAATGCTCAACATCATGGAAACGTTTCCGATGGGCCAGCAGAAAGACTTCGGTTACGGCTCCACAAACGCCCTCCACGCCATGATCGAGGCCAAGAAACTCGCCTACGCCGACCTGAAAAAATACATTGGCGAT
>DATLVJ010000393.1:0-4080 GCA_035577585.1 Candidatus Limnocylindrales bacterium | reverse complement strand
TGGCGATATATTCCCGGAACCCTCCCTCCGGTGGTATGCTTTCCCTTCCGGTGGATTTCGCTCGCAAACCTGTCAGTAGTGTTCTAGGAGGACACGAATGAATCATCCGCACTCCCCGCTGCACCGCTCGCTTCTCATTTTCGCTTCGACGGCTCTCCTCTTCGTTGCTGCGTGCAACAAGAAACCACCCGCCGCTCCGCCGCCACCCCCTGCTGCGGCGCCCGTGGCCGCCAAGCCCACCGTCACCATTTCGGCCGATCGCACCGCCATCAACAAGGGCGAATCCGCCAAGCTCTCCTGGACCACCACCGACGCCGCCAGTGTCTCCATCACTCCGGAAGTCGGCGCCGTCACCCCGCAGGGCTCCACCACGGTTACCCCGGCTGACTCCACCACTTACGCAATCACCGCCACTGGCCCCGGCGGCAGCGCTGACGCCAACGTCCGCATCACCGTCAACGCTCCCGTAGTCGTCGAAGAGCGCAAGGGCCCCAGCTTTGAGGAACTCTTTGCCCAGGAAGTTCGCGATGCCTACTTCGATCTCGACAAGGCCGACATCCGTCCCGATGCCCGCCAAGCCCTCGAAAAGACCGCTTCCTTCCTCAAGGGCTATCCGAATCAGAAGGTCAACATCGAGGGCCACTGCGACGAACGCGGCTCCACCGAGTACAACCTCGCTCTCGGCGACCGCCGCGCCAACGCCGTCAAGCAATATCTCGTCAACCTGGGTATTCCAGCCGCCAATCTCAACACCGTCAGCTTCGGCAAGGAAAAGCCCTTCTGCACCGAGTCCAACGAAACCTGCTGGCAGCAAAACCGCCGCGGCCACTTCGTCCCGGCCCGGCAGTAACCTCCGAAGTGTAGTGGCGGCTTCTTGCCCTGAGCCTCGCGAAGGGTGATGCCGCCTTCCTAGTTCCCTTTTGCAGGGGCCGACCTCGGTCGGCCCCTCTTTCTTTTCCGAACGCTGTCATCCCGACCGGAGTGGCCGGCTTTTTCTTCCGCGCCGTCTGCGGCGCGCCGGCCACGGAGTGGAGGGACCGCGGCAACCAATGCCCCATTTCAAGTCTCGACGGGAATACTCGCTCCGCTTCGCCTCCATCTCTCTGCTATCCGTTCTGCTCTTTCTCTCATTCCCACTTGCCCCACGCCCATTCTCCCGTTAAATTGATTCTTGGGGCGCAATCCGCTCTTTATCTCAAATTGTCCCCCTTACCCACGCCCGACTTTCGGAGGTCTTGATCATGCGTCTTCGTAATATTCTTTTCTTCTCCGGCGCCATGTTTGCCAGCGCCGTCGCCGGCAGCCTGATCGGCCCCAAGCCGGTCATGGCCGTCGCCCGCGAACTCATCGAACTGCAGCGCGATGTCACCAGCATCCTCCAGGGGCAAAAAGATATGCAGACTCAGCTCACCCAGGATCACACCGTTCAGAAAACCCTCATCGAGCAGTCCTCCGACACCGTCAACAAGCTCAACACCACGATGAGCTCCCTGCAAAAATCCGTCCAGGACGTTCAGGCCAATTCCGGCACTCGCCTCGACACCATGTCCACCCAGGTCCAGGGCCTCTCCGACAATCTCGAAGAAATCAAATCCCGCCTCGGCAAAGTCAATCAGCAATTGGTGGATTTGCAGAACTCCGTCCAGAGCATTGACGCGCGTCTCGCTGGCGGTAATCCCACCGGCAATCCCTCTGGCGCACCCACAGGTGCAGGCTCCGCAGCTCCTTCGAACCCTGGCGCCGCCTCGGCCGCCCCCTCTGGTCCGCGCCCCTCTTCCGACACCCTCTATTCCAACGGCCTCAGTGATATCCAGACTGGCAAATACGATCTCGCTCGCTCCGAATTCCAGGACTACCTCAAGTATTACGGCAATACCGAACTCGCCTCCAATGCCCAGTTTTACCTCGGCGAAATCGCCTATTCCCAGCATCAGTATCAGCAGGCCGTCACTGAATACGACAAAGTTCTCACCAACTATCCCAAAAGCTTCAAGCTCGCTCCCGCCCGCTACAAAAAAGGCATGGCCCTCATCGAACTCAGCCAGAAAAACGCCGGCGTCAAGGAACTCCGCGAAGTCGTCAAGCGCTATCCCGGCACCGAAGAAGAACGGCGCGCCCGCGCCAAACTCAAGGAACTCGGCGTAGCCGTAACCGCCTCCACCGCCCGCTAATCGCCTTTCCCTCCGCTCCGTCATTCCCTCTCCTTCCCGTCACCCCCAGCCCACCTGAACTTGAGGGTGCCCTCCCTTGGTTTGTAAGGGTGGGCTCTTACGCCCTAAAGGCAAAACTTTCGTTTCTCTTCTTCTCTTCCTAACTAGACTCTTCCTTCAGCGCCGTAGGCGCGGCAGAATTTAGCCCAGCGCGTAAGCGCTGGGTCCTAAATCCAAAATCACTGAGCGCCGGAGGCGCGGCACATTCCCTTCGACTTGCCTATCATTGCCACCTCGCCTGCTTGCCCTCGCGCTAATACCCTTCCCACATTTCATTTTTCTTCTCCATCATGCTATCTTCTTCCTTCATCCCGTCCTCTTTGCCTTCATTACCAAGGAGCAATACCCATGTCCGTCAACAAAGTCATCCTCGTCGGCCGTCTCGGCCGCGACCCCGAAACCCGCTTCACCTCCGGCGGCCAGGCCGTAGCAAATTTTTCTGTCGCCACAGACGAAACTTACAAAGATCGCAACGGCGAACGCCAGAAACGCACCGAATGGCACAAAATTGTCGTCTGGGGCAAGCAAGCCGAAATCGCCCAGCAATACCTGAAAAAAGGCTCTCTCATTTTCATAGAAGGCCGCATCCAGTCCCGCGAATGGCAAGACAAGGAAGGCCAAAAGCGCACCAGCTTTGAAATTGTCGCCACCAATTTCCGCATGCTCGGCGGCCGCGGCGATGGTATGGCCGCAGGCGCCAGCGCCGGTGGAGGCGCCCCCGCCGCCCGCAGCGGCGACGACTTCGGCCACGAAGCCGCCCCATCCGAGGAATTCGGCCCGTCCTCTGGCCCCGAAATCTCCGACGAAGACATCCCCTTCTAGCTGTAGCGCAGGCATGACTGCGCTCTTCTCCCAGTTGGCGCTGCTAAGCAGGGGCGGCTTCTCGCCCTGAGCGCTGTGCGTTTAAGTCAGCGCTCTTCTGTCTCTTCTTGTTCCGCCTCTGCGCTCTCTCCGCGTCCTCTGCGTCAGCCTCTTTCTTTTCTCCTTCAACTCGCTGCTCTCAACGAAAAACAAAAAGCGGAGCAGCCCAACCGCGCCCCTCCGCTCTTCTTCTTCTCCGAAAACTATGAACTTTAAACTTTCTACTGCCTCCCCCCTACTCCATCGTCAGCACCACCCGGAACTCCGCCTTCCCGCTCATCATCCTCGCAAACGCCTCATTCACCTTTGCCAGCGGATACTTCTCGATCATCGCCCGCACTCCCGTCTGCGCCGAAAACTGCAGCGTATCTTCCGAATCGATCGCCGTCCCCGAAGGCCATCCCTGGATCCGCCTCTTCCCCAGGATGATTGTCGCCAACGACACTTCCAGCGGCTCCGACGGCACCCCAATCGTCAGCAGTTCCCCGCCCACGCTCAATCCTTCCACCAGCTCCGACATCGCCTTCGCATTCGGCGCCGTCGCCAGAATCACGCGCGCCCCTCCCAGCTTCTGCAGTTCCTCCGCCGCATTCTTCGCCGCGCTGTCAATGTACGCCCACGCTCCCAATTTCTTCGCCAGCGCTCCATTCTCCGGACCACGCCCGATTCCCACCACGCGGTACCCGAACTTCGCCGCATACTGAATCCCCAGATGCCCCAACCCGCCGATGCCCTGCACGGCCACCAGATCACCCGGGCCCGCGCCGCTGTGCCGCAGCGCATTGAACGTCGTAATCCCCGCGCACAGCAACGGCCCCGCCTCCGTCGCGTTCAAATCTTCGGGCAACCGCGCCACGGCTTCATGCCGCGCAATCATGTACTGCCCATATCCGCCATCGCGCGTCACTCCGTTAATCTGCTCGTTTTTGCAGGTGATGAATTCGCCGCGCCGGCAAGATTCGCACACAAAACAGTGTCCCCCGTGCCATCCCGTCCCCACGCGATCTCC
>DATLVJ010000392.1:0-5454 GCA_035577585.1 Candidatus Limnocylindrales bacterium | reverse complement strand
AGCAGGCACAGCGCCAGCGTCACCCCAAACAACCACCGGTCCGTCTCCGCTCGTCCTCTCATCACTAGCCGCCTCCGTGCCCTCTGTGCTCTTTCTCTGCGCCCTCTGTGTTAAATCTCTTCACTTTTCGAACTTCGAATTTCACTTTTCCAATCCGCGCACCAACTCCTTGAACACACGCCCCCGCTGCTCGTAATTCTCAAACTGGTCAAAGCTCGCGCACGCCGGCGCCAGCAGCACCACGTCGCCCGACCGGGCCGCCATCGCTGCAGACTCCACCGCGCGCTCCAGCGTCCCTGCCCGTTCAATGGCTACGCTCCCCGCGATCTGCTTCTCAATTTTGTCCGCCGCCGCCCCGATCAATAACGCAAGGATGGCTCTCTCCCGCAGCGGCTTCTGCAATACGGTGTAGTCGCTCCCCTTATCCTTGCCGCCGAGAATTACCAGGATTCCTCCCGGAAACGCGTCCAAAGCCTTCAATGTCGCGTCCACATTCGTCGCTTTCGAATCGTTGTAGTAGCGCACGCCCCGAATCTCCGCCACGAACTCCAGCCGGTGCTCCACGCCCGCAAAGCTCTTCACCGCTTTCGCGATCGTCGCCGAATCCACTCCCGCCAGTCGCGCAATGATCACCGCCGCCAGCACGTTTTCCAGGTTGTGCGCGCCCGCAAGCGGAATCTCTCCCGCTTTCATCACCGGCTCTGTTTTCCCGTGGTGGGCCACCACAATGTCGTCTCCCTGCAGGCACGCGCCTTGCGCAACCGCTCTCTTCCTGCTGAACCAGAACACCTGCGGCTTCTTCGGCGCAAATTTCGCGGACTCCGCATCGTCCGCGTTCAGGATCGCCGCATCCAGCTCCGTCTGGTTTTCAAAAATTCGCGCTTTCGCCGCCGCGTACGCTTCCATTGTCTTGTGCCGGTCCAGATGATCCGGCGTCAAATTCAGCAACGCCCCAATGTTCGGCCGGAACTTTTCGATCAGCTCCAATTGAAAGCTGCTCAATTCCGCCACCGCCACCGACCCCGCATCCATTTTTTCCACATCCGAAATCAGCGGCGTTCCCACGTTCCCCGCCAGAAACGCGCGCATCGCGCCGTTCACCAGGATGTGGTGAACCAGCGTGGTCGTCGTCGTTTTTCCGTTCGAACCGGTAATGCCGATCAGCTTTCCCTCCAAAAACCTGTACGCCAGTTCGATCTCGCTCCATACGGTGATGCCCTTCGACCTCGCCAGCTTCAAGAACGGATCGTCGGCCGGCACGCCCGGACTCGGAATAATCAAGTCTTGCGCCAGAAACGTTTTCTCCGTGTGTCCCCCAAGCTCCAAAGCAACACCCGCGGCCCGCAACTTTGCCGCTGCATCTCCCAGTTCGCTTTCGCCCCGCGTTTCCGTGGCCGATACGATCGCGTTGTGCCCCGAACAAAACAGCGCCGTAGCCACGCCGGTTCGCGCCAGCCCCACCACCAGCACGCGCTTCTTTCGCAACTCCATCGATCCCGGCATCCTCGGTCTCTTTTGTAGCGGCCGCCTTCTGAGGCGGGCGCTTTTTGCCTGTCCCGAACGGTTCTACGGGGCGGGCGTTTTTTGCAAACTCACCGCAATTTCAACGTCGTCAGCGCGAACAGCGCAAACACCAGCGCCGCAATCCAGAACCGCACAATCACCTTGCTCTCGCTCCATCCCAGCAATTCAAAATGGTGATGAATCGGCGCCATTCGGAAAATTCGTTTCCCTCTTAGCTTGAACGACCCCACCTGCACAATCACCGAGAGCGCTTCCAGCACAAACACGCCGCCGACGAACACCAGCAGCACTTCCTGCTTGATGATCACCGCAATCGTTCCCAGCGTCCCGCCCAGCGCCAACGACCCCACATCGCCCATAAACACTTCGGCGGGGTGCGCGTTGTACCACAAAAATCCGAGCGAAGCCCCGACCAACGCCCCGCAAAACACAGTAAGTTCCCCGACGCGCGGGATGTACTGAATTTCCAGATAAGTCGCCCAGCGATAATTGCTGCTGACGTAGGTCAAAATTGTCATCGCGCCCGCTGCAATCACCGTGCATCCAATCGCCAGCCCATCCAATCCGTCCGTCAGGTTCACCGCATTCGAACTTCCGGTAATTACCAGAGCGATGAACGCCAGAAACGGCAAAAATGCCAGCGGCCAAAAAGTTCCCGAATGCTGCAAGCTGTGAAACACCAGGTCCGGTCTGAATCGCTTCAAGAACGGGATAATCAACTGCGTCGAATACGCGCTATGCGTCGATAGCACCAGCAGCGTAACCCCCACGGCAAAGCTGACGCTGAACTGCAAAATCAGTTTTTTCTTTCCCGTCAGTCCGAGATTCCTGCGCTTGGCCACCTTCGCGTAATCGTCAATGAATCCAATCGCCGCAAACGCAATCAGCGCAAACAGCGCCATCAAAATAAACGGGTTCGACAAATCGGCCCAAAGCAAAACCGGCACCGCGGTTGAAAGCACGATCAGCACGCCGCCCATCGTCGGCGTCCCCGCCTTTTTCTTGTGCTCCTGCGGCCCTTCCTCCCGGATGTATTGCCCGATCTGCAGTTCCCGCAGCTTGCGGATCAGCCATGGCCCGAACACCAGCGCCAGAAACATCGCCGTCAAGCTCGCATACGCTGTCCGCACCGTGATGTAGCGGAACACGTTCAGTGGGCTGAAATATTTCTGCAGTACGTGGTAGAGGAGGTAGTACAGCATCCTAGTGGCCTGCCTCCGGTTTCCGGCCCGCATCCACCGGCGCAAACCGGCCGAGCATGGCCTCCACGATGCGTTCCATCTTTACGCTCCGCGAGCCTTTCACCAGCAGCAAATCGCCCGGCTTCACAAAGCCCGTCAGGAACTCCGCGGCATTTTCCGGCGTCGCAAAAAACTTCGTGTGATCCCGTGGAACTCCCGCGGCAACCGCGCCCTCCACAATTTGCAAAGCGTCTCCCTGCACCCCAACGACAAAATCGATCTTCCCCGTTCGCGCCGCAAAATCCCCACCTTCGCGATGCAATTGCGCCGAACCCGGCCCCAGTTCCCGCATCTCGCCCGCAGCCAGTATCCTCCGCTGAAATCCCGGCGTAGCCGCCAGCAGGCTGCTCATGGCCTGCAGCGCGGCGGGGCTAGAGTTGTACGCATCATTAATCAACGCAAATCCATTCGTGAACCGGATCAATTCCCCACGCATCGAGGGCGTCCGCAGATTCGGCAGTACTCTCCGTGCCTCTTCAACCCCAATGCCCCATTCGCTCGCCGCCGCAATCGCCGCCAGCGCGTTCCAAACCACGTGCCGCCCCGGCAGCGACATCTCCACCCGCGTCCGCTGGCCTTTGTGAATCAGCGTGAACGCCGAACCCAGCGCCCCCCGGTCATCAATCCCTTCCGCGCGAAACTCCGCCGGAGTGTCCACTCCGTAAAAAATCACCCGTCCCGGAGCCACCTTTGCCATCGCCGCCACGCGCAAATCATCCGAGTTCAGCACCGCCAGCGAATTCGGCCCGTTCAATCCCTCCACCAGCTCCCGTTTCGCCAGCGCGATCTCTTCCACCGAAGAAAAATTCATCAGGTGCGCCGGCGCCACCCGCGTCAGTATCGCCACATCCGGCCGCGCAATCGCCGCCAATCTTTTCAACTCGCCGGGAAACGACATTCCCATCTCCAGCACCGCCGCGTCGTCTTCCTCTTCGAGGCGAAAAATCGTCAGTGGCAGCCCGTACTCGTTATTAAAATTTCCAGCAGTTTTCAGTACCCGGAGCTTCGCGCCCAGCAATGCCGCCAGGATCTCTTTCGTAGTGGTCTTTCCGACCGACCCGGTGATCCCGCAAATTTTCTTACCCCATTCTTTGCGTACCGCTCGGGCCAGTTCGTGCAACGCGCTGAGCGTGTCGGGCACGGTGATGCAGCGGTCCTGGATCCATCCCGGGTAGCGCGACACCACCGGTTCCGCCACCACTGCCGCCACCGCTCCGCTTTCCACGACGTCGGCAACATAGTCGTGTCCGTCGTTGCGCGGACCATGTATCGCGATGAACAGTTCTCCCCGACGTATCGTGCGAGAATCAATCGAGACACCGGCCACCCGGGCCACGGCATCCACGCCGCTTCCCGGCTTGCCTGCCACCGCGTCAGCCACTTGTTTAAGCGTCCACCGCATAGTTGCCTCAATAGGTTGGTTTTCCCCAGGGTTCCCGCAAAGCGTTCCCTTCTTCCACACCGCACTTCTTGGCGCGTTTTCAGAGTGACCCTCCCCTAGCGCCAGCCCGCCGTAGCCGCGCACTTTGCGGCGAAGGCGGGGGCCGCTATTCCCCCCTCAATCTCCTACATTCCACCAAGCACTCACGAATCCTTCCCCAAATTCAATTTTCGAATTTCGAATTTCATCCTCCGGTGTATCCCCGATCCCCCAGCGCTTTTCGCGCCACTTCGCGATCGTCAAAATGAATCGTTCGATCCGCAAAAATCTGGTAGTCCTCGTGGCCCTTCCCCGCCAGCAGCACGATATCTCCCGGCCGCGCTTCTTCGATCGCCATTGAAATCGCTTTCGCGCGGTCCGGCTCGATCAGATATTTTCCGCCGGACTTCTGCATCCCCACCACCACATCGCTGATGATCTTCAGCGGATCTTCCTGCCGCGGATTGTCGCTTGTCAAAATCGTCAGGTCGCTCAATTTCCCGGAAGTCTCGCCCATGATCGGCCGCTTGGTGCGGTCCCGTGAGCCGCCGCATCCGAAAAGCGTGATGATGCGCCCCTTGGTGATCAGTTCGCGCGCCGTGCGAATCAGGTTCTGCAAGGCGTCATCCGTATGCGCGTAGTCCACCACCACCAGGAACGGCTGCCCCTCATCAATTCGCTGGAATCTTCCGGCGACCGCGTGCAGATTCCGGATCCCGGTTTCAATGATGTCATTCGGAATGCCCAGCCCGATACCCGCGCCAATCGCCGCCAGAATGTTGTATACATTAATTCGCCCCACCAGCGCCGATTCCACCTGAATCAGGCCCTGGGGAGTTTGCGCCGTGAAATTCAACCCGCTGAAACTCAGTTGAAATTTCTTGGCTTTCAGGTCCGTCCCGTTTTGCAAGCCGTACGTCAGCGTAGTCTTTCCCAATCCCAGCAGTTTCTTTCCCCACTCGTCATCCGTATTGACGATCGAAAAATCCGGCTCTCCGGCGCCGGTTCCCTCAAACAAACGCCGCTTGGCCGCAAAATAGTTTTCGAAATTCTTGTGAAAATCGATGTGGTCCCGCGTCAGGTTGGTAAAAACCGCCGTGGCAAAATGGCAGCCCCACAGGCGATCCATCGCCAGAGCGTGCGAGCTTGCCTCCAGCGTCGCGTAGCTTCCGCCCGCATCGCGAATCTCCGCGAAAAAATTCTGCAAATCCACCGCCTCCGGCGTAGTGTTCGGCGCGGGATACTCGCCGCTCGGCGTGTGATAGCTGA
>DATLVJ010000391.1:0-4351 GCA_035577585.1 Candidatus Limnocylindrales bacterium | reverse complement strand
CGATAAGGCCCTGGCACAATTTCTGGACTCCGGCTGGTCCGGTTCAGGGCAAGCGGACGCTGCCGCCAAAGCGGGCGAGAAGGGCGGAGCTTACTCGGGAGCGGCTGAAGTTGCCCCGGGAGTATGGGTCTACCAGATCACCAAGAACGGCCTCGCACTTCAGTTGACCTTGCAGGGTACGAAGTACTACAAGGATGACAAGCTGAATAAAACGGATAAATCGTAGCCGTGGCCGCCAACGGGATCAGTGCAACGCAATTCGCAGCGATGCGCCGCAGCCATGCCAATTTGTCGGCTTTCTCTATCCCGCTCATCGCGCCTGAACGCTTTCTGCATTTCCAACTGAGCCAGGACAGACGACTCCTGCAGGGAAGATTCCGCCTGTCACATTTCTGAGTCCTGTTTAAGTCCCGATTAGCGCGGTGACCGGAGAGGTGGGTACTAGGATCGGTTTTCAGCCGCCACCCATCGGGCGGCAGCATCGGCGCTATTGTCGGGCCAAGTATTGAAGGCAATCGCCGCGCTCGGGGCAGTCTTACGAACAGCGTTGATGACGATCTCTAATAACGCAAGGTTGCGGGGCGGCAGGCGCACGCCGCCTCCGATGACCACACAATCATAATTAGTCGAACGTAACTGACGTTCCACTGTCGGTCCGGCGGTTTCGTCCGGGCGGATCAAACCAACGTCAGACTCCCATCCGCGGTTAGTGAACTGCTTCAGTGCAACCGCGATGCCAGCACGAACCTTCTCGGCGGTCATAACTGGCGGCAATGCAGGGTCAGAATAATCCAAAGTGTCGGGATCGAACCGGCGACCTTCCCGGTGGGGACCGGGACGCTCTCCCGCGCGCGAAATGTTCAGGGGTGGGTGATGCGGTTTTGGTGGACGAGACCGGGATCGAACCGGCGACCTCATCGTTGCGAACGATGCGCTCTCCCAGCTGAGCTACTCGCCCACGAGTAGCAACCGTATAAATGTTAGCAGAGCTTTGGTGCGAAACCAAACAGCCTTAGGGCTGGTCGTGGCCGGAGCCGCTGCGCTGGGCTACGACTTTGCGGGCGTTTTCGTAGAGGGCGCGGGCTTGAGGGATGGAGTCGACGGCTTTTTGGACCTGGGGATCGGCGGCGAGCAAAACTTTGTCGCCTTCCTGGGTGCCGTAAGTGGACATGAAGACTTCCTGCTTGATCTTGCGCTTGATCCAGTCGAGGTTGTCGGCGAACTCGACCTCGGTGTACTTCACGTTGTGCTTGGAAAGGTAGTTGCGGAATTCGTGGAGAACGTTATCGTCCACTTCAAAGCTGTGGGTGATGGCAGGCTTGGTGCCGAGGAAATAACGGGTGAAGCCGGCGACGCCCTGTTCGGCCGGGTAGAGAACGTCGGCGCGGAAGAGGGTTTCCTGAAACTTGTCGTACTTGGGCGAGGCGACGAGGATGTCCGGCGTGATGCCACCACCACCGGTGACCTGGCGGCCGCTATCGGTCTGGCGGATTTCGGAAGGATGCTCGGGAACCTTGCGCTCGTAGTGATACTGGTAAAGGGAGATGGATTTGTAGTCGCGCTGGATGAGGCGGCCGCTGGGAGTGTAGTAACGAGCGGTGGTGAGAGCCAGGCCGGTATTTTCGGAGAGCGGCTGAACGGTCTGGACGAGGCCTTTGCCGAAGGTGGTTTCGCCGACGACGAGGCCGCGGTCGTGATCCTGGATGGCGCCGGAGACGATTTCGGCGGCAGAGGCGGAATTGTTGTTGACCAGGACGACGAGAGGAACGTTCAAGCCCTGATTGCCGCGGATGGCGCGGAAGTTGCGCTCCGGAGCGCTGCGGCCGTGGTAGGAGACGATGAGCTGGCCCTTTTCGAGGAACATGTCGCCGACGGCGACGGCTTCGTTGAGAAGGCCGCCAGGATTGCCGCGGAGGTCGAGGATGAGGCCGTCGAGAGAGTTGGCGCCGAGTTGCTTGAGGGCGTCCGCAATTTCACGGTCGGTGGTTTCGTTGAACTGATTGAGGCGCATGTAGCCGACGCCGGGCTTGAGCATGGTGACAATGTCAACGGAGTGGCGGGGTATCTCGTCACGGGTAACGGTGAAGACGAGAGGATCAGCGAAGCCTTCACGCGTGACGGTGATCTTAACGACCGTGCCCTTGGGGCCTTTGAGGAGGTCGGCGACTTCGCTGGTGGTCAGGCCGTCGGTGGCCTTGTCGTCAACCTTGGCGATGATGTCGCCAGGGCGGAGGCCGGCGTTGTAAGCGGGGGCGCCGACATAGGGAGACATGACGACGGTGCGGTTCTCGCGGGGAGCAACGACCATGCCGACGCCATAATACTTGCCGCGCTGATCTTCGCGTAGGAGGGCAAACTGGCGGGCATCAAAGAAATTCGAGTGGGGATCGAGCATGCGTAGCATGCCGGGAATGGCGCCCTGGTAGACGGCTTTGTCGGCGTCGACCGGTTCGGCGTAATTGGCCTGGACCACGGAGAGAACGCTGGTGAAGTCACGGACGGCGGTCTGGTAATCGTCCGTAGTGGCAGTGGTGGCGCGGACGGAGGGTCCGTAGATGCCGCCGAGGACGCCGGAGATGAGGAGGACTACAACTACCAGGATTAGGCCACGACGTTCAGGATTCATGGACACCTCGCCCTTAGTGGAAAGCCAAGTATAACATGCAAAACGGAACTCTTGTTTGACACGATTGGCCGCCCTTTCTATGATGCACACAGGGCGTTTTACGGCGCTTTTTAACTATGCTCAGCGTACCGCACATGATCGTGGTCTTTCTGGTGGTGCTGGTGGTGTTTGGACCCCAGAAACTGCCGGAATTGGCGCGCAGCCTGGGCAAATTGATGGCGGAATTCCGCAAGGCCTCGACGGACTTCAAGAGCGCGTTTGAAGAGGAGATGCGAGACCTGGAGCGCCAGGCGCGGATTGCGGAAGTGCGGAAGAAGACCGCCGAGGCGGAGGCCGCCGAGGCTAAGGCAAAAGGCGTGGAATTGCCTGCGGCGTCGAGCGCGACCTCTGGCACGGATACCCTCCCGGAAGCGGCTGCGGACTACCCGGCCGGGGATGGACCCGTGGTGACGCCGGATGCCGGAGCTATACCAAGATTAGACGCGTCGAACGGCGAAAGCGTAGCCCCAACCGCGGAATCTCCAAGCATAGAATCGAAGAGCGAGAGCAGCACGAGCGAACCTCCCCCCTCCCATGACCAACAGCAGCCAGCCTGACAATTCCATCGCGGCGCGACTGGAAGAGAGCGGCGGGCAGATGACGTTTTTCGAGCATCTGTCTGAACTGCGGAAGCGGATTATCAATTCGCTGTATGCGATCGGGATCGGGGCGTTTGCCGGGGTTTATATTGCGCCCAAAGTGATCCATTTCATCAACGAGCCGATGCAGAAGGCGCTGGTGGCTGCGGGATATTCGGACAAGTTGTATTACAACCATCCCGCGGGAGCGGTAAACCTGGTGATCACGCTGGGTGTGTATATCGGGCTGGTGCTCGCATCGCCTGTGGTGCTGTACCAAATCTGGCTGTTTGTGGCTCCGGCTTTGTACAAACACGAGCGAAGCGCGGTGACCGGATTTTTGTTTTCGACGGTTCTCCTGTTTTTGATGGGGATAGCGTTCGGATATTTTGTGACGCTGCCGTACATACTGAAGTTTTTGGTGGGTTTTCAGAATTTTGGCGGGACAGTGGCGCCGCTGCTGAGCATCAACGAGTATTTTGATCTGATCCTGATGATTTTGCTGGGACTGGGGCTGGTGTTTGAATTGCCGATTCTGATTTTCTTTTTGACGTTGTTTGGGATTGTGACGCCGACGTTTTTGTGGAAGAACTTCCGGTACGCGATTTTGATCATAGCGATAGTGGCGGCGATTATTACGCCCACGCCAGATGCGACGACGATGCTGATTTTTATGGCGCCGATGGTCGGGTTGTATTTTGTGGGGATCGCGGTTTCGGCGGTGGTGGTGCGGAAAAAGAGAAAGCGCCTGGAGGCGGAGACGGCCGAGGAATCGAAAGCGGAAAATTGAAAATGGAAAATACTGAAGAAAAAAGATAACGCACAGGCGCCCTTCGCAAAAGTCGCTCAGGGCAAGCAGAGTTCGCCCTTCGTGAAATCGCTCAGGGCAAGCGGAGATTCGCAGAGGAGAAGAGGAGCGGGGAGCAGATGGAAGCATTTGGGTTGACGCGGGCGATCGTATTGGCGGTGGTGGCGGCTGTGGCGCTGGGGTGCAAATCGGGGCCAAGCGCTTCGACGAACAGCGGAACGGCGAATGCGGGGCAGCCACCCTTTATGAGCGCGGTGGCGGGTGCGCCGCCGAATCCCGCCGACCAAGCACCGCCGGCAG
>DATLVJ010000390.1:0-4904 GCA_035577585.1 Candidatus Limnocylindrales bacterium | reverse complement strand
TTTCGCAATAAATAACGGTTACAATCGTGGAACGGAATGGCGGACGGCGGGAGGTAATGAGCAGGCGGTCCCCCAACCGCCAGCGTCGCCGGCTGATGACGCGCGTGCCGTGATCGCTGATGTTTTCAATCCACGCGCATTCCGAATCGCGCGGGTTGCCGACAATTTCCAGTTGGCCGAGACTCCCGATGGGTGTCCTCTCTTCCAAGCGTGCGCTGCTCATCGGATGATCAACCTCCTTATGTCGCGGATTCATCCCGAAATATCTCCAAGACCTGCCGGCATCCCCACACAGAAAACGAAATTCCAAATGACTTTCTAGGCCCCCGTGGAAGACTTGCGCATTTTTCCCGGCGCCCGATGGGGCACCGGGATTCCAGGAGCGCGAAATCCGTACTGGGCAAAACCTTGCCGCGAACCGGGGAACATTACGGTTGGGTGCCGCGCCGGCGCGGAGTGGCTTTTTTGCTTCTGTTTGCAGAGCGCCTGATCCGCCTGGGCGAGGAGCTGCTTGAGCGATGAACGCATTTCGGCGGCGTAGCGGGTCATGCCCACGCTGAGGGAGAGCGGATAATGGGTATTGTTGGCGGCAAGCTCGGCCATGTTGTCCTGCAAGCGCCTGGAGATTGTGTCGGCGGTTTGTCCATATTCTTCGATGACGAGGGCGGTGAACTCGTCGCCGCCGAAACGTCCGGTGATATCAGAATTGCGGAAGGTGTTTCGAAAAATTTCCGCGGTCTTCAGAAGAGCCTGATCGCCCTCCTGGTGCCCGAACTGGTCGTTGATCTGTTTTAGATTGTCCAGGTCGGCAAAAAAGAGCAGCACGTTTTTCTTCATGCCGTGGGCCAGCTTCATGCGTTCGCTGCCCAGCAGGAGGAATCCGCGCCGGTTGTACAAACCGGTAAGCTCATCGGAAATGGCGAGTTGGGAAAGCGCCGATTCCACCTGAGTTTGCCGCAGGCCGCAACGGAGGATGCGAGCCAGCTTCTTCAGGTTCAGACGGAGATGGCCGTTGCCTTTTGCGGCATCAACTTCCGTCCCCGCGGGTAAGATGAGGCCGTTTTGCTTGTTTGGCAGAACGAGAACCGGAATATTAGACGCGATTTCCCGGACGCGCTTCAATTCGGCTGAGAGCTGCGTATTGGAATCGGGCGAGCGAAGGAGGAGGACTGGCGGCTCATCCGCGCGTTTCGAAAGGACAGCTTTCAGTTCGGCCAATTTGACCAGATCGCACTCGAACGCACCACCATCGGTGATAGTCTTCTGCAGAAAACGCGCATCCTTGCAGCCGTCTTGAAGCAACAAAAGTTTGAGCGGCTTGGCGTTCATGGTTTTCTCCCTTGATGGGTTCACCCGTGAATCTGTGCAGCCTGGCTCGACAGCCTGGCTGTTTTGCCGTCCAATTCGTACTCCCGGAGTTTTCGCAGCAGCCCCTTGTAGCTGATTTTCAGCCGGCGGGCGGCTGCCTTGCGGTTGAACCGGGTTTCCTGGAGCACTCTTTCAATGGCTGGTTTTTCCGCGCTGCTCTTCACCTTGCGGCCGAGTTTTTTCAAATTCGTGAAGGAGTCTTCGTGGAGCGAACTGTCTTCGCCGGCGTTTCTCACCGCTACCGTTGTGCTGCGTTGCAATTCTCGGATGGATAGCTCTTCGTCGCCCTGAATCAGGAAGCGTTGCGTGAAGCTCTGCAATTCGCGGATATTCCCCGGCCATGAATATTCCAGGCAGGCGCTGACCAGATTCTGGGTTGGACGAACCACAGGGCATCCATACAGAGGGGCGAATCGCCCGATGAAATGCTCCAACAAAAGAGGAATTTCCTCAGGGCGGGAGCGCAGGGGCGGAATTCGCAGGACGAAAGTGTTCAGGCGGTAATAAAGGTCCTGGCGAAGCGCGCCAGATTCGAGCGCTTCGTGAATGTCCACGTTGGTGGCGGCGATCACACGGGCATCCACTTTGATGGGGGTATTTCCTCCCAGCCGGCATACGGATTTGTCCTGCAGCACGTGCAGCAGCTTGGCCTGCAACGTGGGAGAGATTTCCCCAATTTCATCGAGGAGGATCGTGCCGGATTTGCAGATTTCGAATTTTCCAGGGTTGCTGCGCACGGCTCCCGTGAAGGCGCCTCGCTCGTAACCGAACAGCTCGCTTTCGAGCAGCGGACCCGGAAGCGCGGCGCAATTCACTTTCAGGAACGGGTGACGCGCCTTTGCGGAGCGGCTGTGAAGAAAGCGAGCAACCACTTCCTTGCCGCTGCCGCTTTCGCCCAGGATCAGGACGGGAACGTCGTAATCGGCAATTTTCTCAATCTGCTGGCGGATCGCCTGCATGGCCCGGCTGGTGGCGACGAACAAGGAGCCGTCGTTAAGCAATTCGGCTGGAGCGGGCGAATCTTGCTCCATGCTATCGCTGTGGGAGGCTCGCCACTCCTCGGCTGTGGCAAAAGGCGTGTCCTGAGCGTCGCCTTGGACACCGTCTTCGCAGGGCCCTCCGATCTGAAATCTGATCGACAATTGAAATTCTCCTTGAAAGCATCGTTCACCGCGCCCCGGTCCCGATTTCCCTTAGCGGAAAATCTACCCACCGGACCGGGGAGCGGTGCCCAGCCCGTAGCCACAATAAACTGCGCAGAAAAAACCACAAGAAGGTGAACTCTGTAAACTGATGCAGGTAAACACCCTAGGCTAGACTTTACCGTTATCAAGAGAGACGCCAGCGACAGGGGAGAGCAGGTTCGAACCGAAATCGGGTTGCGCGCGTTTGCCGGGTAAACGGGGGTGTGTGCTTTTGAATGGGGCGGACTGAGGCGGGGAACGAATTTCAGCCAGGCTTGAAGGAGAGCAGAAAGAAAGAGTTGGTGAACCGGGGAGGACTCGAACCTCCAACCCGTTGTTCCCAACGAGATCACTAAGTAGCTGATTCTTCTGTCCTCTAGCTGCGTCATACAGCACCGTTTTAGGGGGTATTTGGGGGGTTCTGTTCTCGATTTGTTCTCGAGTTTGTTTTGTTCTCGAATTGTTCTCGACCCGAACCTCCTAACTGAACCCCCAACTTTTTTGAACATGCTCGGAGGGTCTTTGATTTTGTTCTCGACTGATGACATGAACCTACCAACTGAACCTCAATTTTCTTGAGATCAATTCAACCGGAATTTGGGACCGCGCTCAGAAACTCCCCTCCGTGAAGCGGGGTTTTGCTGGAATCCAACTCTAAATGTTTAGACAAACGCACTTTTCATGATCTGTGCGGGTACCTTCATTTCCAGTTTGGGATGGTTCTGATATTTTCTCTTGGGAATTCTGCAAAGGAGATCCAGGAAACGCTATGGAAACTTGGAATCGCGAACAGCTTTACGCAGAAGTATGGGAACAGCCGCTCGTTAAGGTCGCACCAAAATATGGAATCTCAGCAGTCGGTTTGGGAAAAGTCTGCGGCAAACTTCAAATACCCCTCCCAGGTCGCGGGTATTGGACGAAGAAAGAGTTTGGCAAGCCCGTTGAACGCCTTCCATTGCCGCCCGGAAGGGACATTCCCATGGTCCATCGGTTCACATTTCCATCTTCAGAGAAATCTCCGAATTCTGTAGTTGTCCCCAAGGAAACGCCCACCGATCCCGAATTCCTGCGTATTGTCGCCATAGAATCGCGCAACACTGCAATAGTCCCCGATGGCCCTCGGCACAAATTGGTGAAAGTAGCCGAAAAGGCAATGAAACGGGTCAAGCCCGACGATAACGGACTCCTTCACCCCCGTTATAGCGAGCCTTGCCTTGAAATTCATGTTTCCAGGAGCGCGCTAGAGCGGGCGTTGGGTTTCATGAACGCCGTGATTCTCTGCCTCGAAGCCGAGGGGTTCCCGGTCACAGTGCAGCAGGGAAAGCACACAACGAGCGCTCAGATCTTTGGCTATGAGGTGCCATTCGCTATCGTTGAAAAACTACGCGAAACGGGACGGCGAGAAGTTATGGAATACTCCCGGGCAAGAACAACCATCGATTACGCACCCAAAGGTGAGCTCGAATTTCGTGTGGGTGACTACACGTGCGGTCGAAAATTCCGAGACAGCAAGAAGGGGCGACTGGAGGAACAGCTATCAACCTGCCTCGGTGGCTTCTTGCGGGAGGGACGGAATTCTCTTATCGCGGCCAAACGGGCAGAACAACAGAGAATCGAAGACCAGGTAAAGGAGCGAGAAAGAGAAGAACTCGCAAGACAGATTACAGATGAAGAAAAGAAAGTGAAGAATCTCGATATATGGGTCACTAATTGGACCAGAGCACAGCAGACACGTGACTTCATTGCAGCACTAGAGAAAGTATGGGCCCAGGAGGGGCACGACCTCTCGCCGGAGGCTCCCAAAGGGCAGCGCATTATCTGGATGAAGCAGCAAGCCGACAGGCTCGACCCAATCTTGCCTAGCCCGCCGTCAATTCTTGACCGTAAAGGAGAACTTAATCAGTGGTAGAGGTGGAAGGATTTTGCTTTAGGTCACCAGCGATTCTCCCCACCCAACAAATGAGCTACTCAGGAGGGATTCGAACTAGCAACCCGTCGGTTAACAGTTGCGGCGCCCTCATCTGCGAAGGAGAGCGATCATTTGCTATCAAGTTGATTCTTCTAGCGCTTATGCCCAATTCGCTTTTGGGCTGACTAGTACCAATTGCTATCGTTTTTGATGGAGGGTGGGCACAAAAGTGGGCACAGTCTTGTTAGCCGAAAATGAGCGCTAAAGCTCCGATCTAACGTCACCAGGCCGCCTCCAATTTGCGCGGATTCTCGGGCTCTTCTAAGTTGCATCTTTGTCTCGTATCGACTCCAGGAATGAGCCTCCGATTGTCGGATCAATCCTGTCAGCTTGAGCCAATGCCCAGCGGCTCCATCTTTCCATTGCCTCAGTTGAGGAAGCCC